>DASQLD010000478.1:0-8499 GCA_035630195.1 Bryobacteraceae bacterium | reverse complement strand
GGGCGCCGCCATCAGGCCAAGCCTCGTCCCACCGGCGACATGGATCGCAAGCGGGACATGGAAGGCAAGCTCGATGGGAAGTTCCGTCCACAGAAGCGCCAGGAGCAGGCTCCGCCTCCGATCGATCGCGAGATCACTATCGGCGAAGGAATCACCGTCAAGGAGCTCTCCGAAAAGCTCGGTGTGAAGTCGAGCCTTGTAATCAAGAAGCTGGTTGATCGCAAGATCTTCGCGACGATCAATCAGAGTCTCGATGTAAAGCTGGCGCAGGATTTGGCCCGCGACTTCGGAGCCGCGACGAACACACTCAGCTTCGAAGAAGAGGCGACGTGGGAAGTTGAGCTCGCCGAGGATACCAAAGACCTGACGCCGCGGCCTCCGGTTGTCACCATCATGGGGCACGTCGATCACGGCAAAACATCGCTGCTCGACGCGATCCGGGAAACGAACGTGGCATCGCGAGAAGCGGGCGGAATCACGCAGCATATTGGCGCCTCGCAGGTCACGCACAACGGCAAGAAGATCGTATTCATCGATACGCCGGGTCACGAAGCCTTCACCCGTATGCGAGCGCGTGGCGCTAAGGTTACCGATATTGTCATCCTGGTGGTCAGCGCGGACGACGGTGTTATGCCTCAGACGCTAGAAGCGCTCGATCACGCGAAAGCCGCGAAGGTTCCGATCATCGTTGCCATCAACAAGATCGATAAGCCGGATGCGCAGCCGGAGCGGATCAAGCAACAATTAGCGGATCGCGCATTGCTCGCGGAAGACTGGGGGGGTGACGTTGTCATGGTTCCGGTTTCGGCCAAAACCAAGCAGAACCTCGATTTACTTCTTGAAAACCTTCTGCTTGTAGCCGAAATTGCGAATTTGAAAGCGAACCCGACACGCCCGGCCATCGGAGCGGTGCTCGAAGCGCAACTCGATCGCGGTCGCGGTCCGGTGGCGACAGTCCTCGTGCAGAATGGTACTCTGCGCGTCGGCGACTTTTTTATATGCGGTCAGGTATTTGGCAAAGTGCGCGCCATGTACGATCATCTTGGCCAGCAGGTTCGGGAAGCCGAGCCTTCAAGCGCCGTGGAAGTCATCGGTCTCGATGCGCTTCCCGATGTTGGCGATAACTTCCAGGTTGTAACCGACACCGCGAAGGCGAAACAGATCGTTCTGTATCGCGAATCGAAATCTCGTGAGCAGGCGATGTCCAAGAACAATCGCATCACGCTCGAGATGCTCAATCGTTCCGTCAAAGAGGGCGAAGCGAAAGAGCTCAACGTCATCATCAAAACCGATGTGGGCGGCACGGCGGAAGTGCTCAGCGAGATGTTGCAGAAGCTCTCCACCGATAAGGTGAAGATCCGTGTCATGGCCAAGAATGTCGGCGCAATCACGGAGTCCGACGTTCTTCTGGCTTCGACATCCGAGGCCATCATCATCGGATTCAACGTCCGCCCGGAGCGGAATGCCGCTACGCTGGCGGAGAAAGAATCCGTAGATGTTCGGCTGCACACGATCATTTACGAGCTGACGGACGAGATCAAAAAAGCCATGACCGGCCTCCTCGACCCGACCTTCAAAGAGGTCTTCAAGGGAAGAGCGGAGATTCGCGAAGTCTTCCGGATCTCAAAGGTTGGAATCGTGGCAGGCTGCTATGTCACTGAGGGAACACTCAGCCGCGGCAACCTTCTCCGCTTGACTCGCGATAACATCGTGATTCATACCGGAAAGATCGATACGCTGAAACGATTTAAGGATGACGTAACCGAAGTGAAAACCGGCTACGAGTGCGGTGTCACTATCGCCAACCACTCTGATGTTAAAGAGGGCGACATTATCGAAGCCTTCGTAAATGAGAAGGTGGCGCCGCAACTGGTTTAAGGCTCATTCATGCCGACAATCGGTGTTCTTACACTGGAACTCCGTATCGACGATGCGCATTCGCTGAAGGATAAGCGGCAAGTCGTCAAATCACTCAAGGATCGGCTGCGGCACAAGTTCAACGTTGCCGTAGCCGAGATCGACCACCTCGACGTATGGCAACGGGCATCGATCGCTGCGGTCACCGTCTCTTCTGCCCACACGCACGCCCAAAGCGTGCTTCAAAATGTGGAGAACGAGGCGGCAACCTTGATTGGCGGCATGCTCGTCTCTAGTAACGTGGAGTGGATCGAATAACATGGACCCTCACCGCTCGCAACGTCTTTCCGAAGCTCTTCGCGTGGAACTCGAAGAGTTGATCGGCTATGAGCTCACGGATCCCCGAATTGACGTAGCGGGTGTCGCCGAAGTACTCTTGACGCCCGATGGTAAGCACGCTCGCGTTCGGTTGAATCTGAACGGTGACCGAGCTTGGCAGGAACAGACGCTAGACGCCCTCGATCATGCCAAGGGATACATTCGGAAAGAGTTAGCGCGGCGTCTCGATGTCTTCCGGCTCCCCGATATTCGTTTTGAAGCCGCTCTTTCGGCCGAACTGCCGGAGCGCGTCGATTCGATTCTGAAACGCGTACGCCGTGGCCGTCCCCGAGACGAGCAGTCCGAAAAAAAGTCCGCTGAGTGAAACGCATTGTGATATTTTTGTTTTTGGCAGTGGTGGCGCATCTGGCGTCAGTGACCGTTGCGCCTGCCGGTCCGGTCCCGGGCGCCCTTCGCTTGGAGGATAGTCTGGATTCGATGGGTACGACGTATTCCGTCGTGCTCTACGGTTCTAACAGGTACAAGATGCAGGCAGCTGTCGAGCTGGCGTTCGAAGAAGTACGCCGCCTCGATCACTTGCTGTCGAATTATCGGTCCGACAGCGAGCTGAGCCGGTTGAACCAACAGGCTGCGGAGCGGCCCGTCAAAGTTTCAAAGGAGTTGTTCGATCTGTTATCTGCCTGCCTGCGCTACAGCGAAGCGAGCGATGGCGCCTTCGATATCAGTGTCGGACCTCTGATGAAGGTTTGGGGATTTTTTAAGAGTTCCGGGCACTTTCCGCATCGAGCCGAGATTCGGGGGGCTATGACCCGTGTCGGTTATAAGAACATTGTGCTGAACGAGAAAGATCAGACCGTGTCCTATCGGAGACCCGGTGTGGAAATCGATCCGGGCGGCATCGGAAAGGGCTACGCTGTCGACCGGATGATAGCAATTTTGCAGGACAACGGTGTTAAATCGGGCCTGATTACAGCGGGTTCCAGCAGCATTTATGGAATCGGAAATCCTCCCAATGAGCCGAGGGGCTGGCGTCTGACGATACGTCATCCAAAAGATCCAAATGAGTCCGTGGCCGAGGTGTTTTTGAAAAATATGTCCATGTCGACCTCAGGCAATTACGAGAAGTTCTTCCGGGTCGGCGGCAGGGTCTACAGCCATATCATGGACCCACGTACCGGCCACCCAGCGCCGGGAATGCTATCGGTTTCAGTAGTAACGCCGAAAACACTCGACAGCGAAGCGTGGACCAAGCCATACTTCATTAATGGCCGTAAGTGGGCCTCACATCACAAAATCCCTGGTTCTCGCGTGTTTCTCTGCGAAGACAGATCGGAGTTAGCATGCGCGTGGCTCCAATGACAAGCCGCTTTCTCGATGCTTGCCGCCGGCGGCCGACTGATGTTCGGCCCGTTTGGTTCATGCGGCAAGCCGGACGGTATCTCAAGCCATACCGTGATATTCGTGCCAAGCACGGTATCCTCGAAATTTGTAAACGCCCGGACCTTGCTGCGGCCGTAACCCTGCAGCCAGTAGAGATTCTCGATGTCGACGCGGCGATTATCTTTGCCGACCTTCTTCTGCCTGTCGAGCCGATGGGCCTGAAGCTGCAGTTCGTCGCCGGAGAAGGCCCTCAGATCGACAATCCGATTCGCAACTCTTCGGATATCGATTCGTTGTCTATTTCCAATACGGACGACCTCGGCTATGTCGGTGAGTCCATTCAGCAGGTTACGAAAGCTCTCGCTGGACGGGTGCCCGTGATCGGATTCGTTGGGGCTCCGTTCACCCTCGCCAGCTACATGATTGAGGGTGGTCCATCGAAGACGTTCCTCGAGACCAAGCAGATGATGTACCGAGAGGAGACCCTCTGGCGCAGGTTGATGGGTAAGCTCGTCGACGTGCTTGGCTCCTTTGCGCTATTGCAGGTTTCGGCCGGCGCTCGCGTAATTCAGGTATTCGATAGCTGGGTGGGCGCGCTAGGACCCGATGATTATGTGCGCTACGTCCAACCTTATTCGCGCGCGTTGATCGAACGTATCCGCTCGACCGGCGCTCCGGTGATCCACTTTGGCACCGGCGCTGCTGGCTTCTTCCGGGAATTGCATGCAGCTGGTGGTGATGTCATGGGTGTCGATTGGCGTGTCAATATCGACCAGGCTTGGATGGACATTAGCTACCGGTCCGCGGTGCAAGGCAATCTCGATCCCGCAGCCTTGTTCTCGCCACTGCCTGAGTTACGGGCTCGCGTGCATGAGTTGTTGAAACGGACGGGAACTCGTCCCGGCCACATCTTTAATCTCGGACACGGGATTTTACCCGAAACGCCCGTCGATAACGTCAAGGCTGTTGTTCAGTTGGTTCGAGAATTTAAGCCCTAATACATGCCTCGCGTGCTGATCGTCGGTGGCGGGATATCCGGCCTATCGACGGCTTGGTACTTGGCGAAGTATGATATTCGAGCGACCATTGTCGAACGGGCTAACTATCTCGGCGGTCTGATTAAGACCGAGTTGATTGACGGCTGCGTTGCCGAGGCTGGTCCCGACAGTTTTCTCACCACCAAGACAGCGGCTAAGGAACTTGCGGAAGAACTCGGTCTCAGTCAAGAACTTGTTGGTTCGAACGATCATCAACGCGCCACGTTCATATGGAAACGGGGTCGCATGGTCAAGCTGCCGGACGGGATGACCATGATGGTTCCGGGCAAGATCGGACCCATTCTCAAATCTGACCTACTCTCCTGGCCTGGCAAGTTACGAGCTTCCTTCGACCTGTTCCGTCGTCCAACTGGGGTCGAGCGTGACGTCTCGGTATCCGACTTCGTTCTCGAACACTACGGGCGCGAAGTCCTCGATTACATCGCTGAGCCGATGCTGGCCGGCGTCTATGGCGGCGATCCCGCGGAGCTGAGCGCCTTGAGCGTCACTCCTCAGTTCGTTAAGTGGGAAGCCCGATACGGCAGCCTCACACGAGCGACAAAGTCTGAGCTGAAGCAATCGACCGGCCCACTGTTTACGACCTTACGCCGGGGTCTGCAATCCCTCACGGACGAACTCATTCGTCAGCTTCAGCCGGAGGTCATCTACGGAGCTGTCGAGAAGATCGAGCAGGGCTACCGGGTGCGCGTGAACGGCGATTGGATCGAAGCCGATCATGTCGTCGTTGCCTGCAGAGCGGCCGCCGTTCTGCCGAATCTCTTTCCGGAGATTCCGTACAACTCAGCTACCGTCACCTGCGTAGGATACCGGAAGGCAGACGTCCCAAGAGAGCTTCCGGGGTTCGGCTTTCTTGTTCCCCGTATCGAGCGAACTGCCGTCTCGGCCGGCACGTGGGTGTCTCACAAGTTCAACCACCGAGTACCAGATGACAAGGTGCTGCTGCGCCTCTTCACCACCGGTGGAAAGGCCGACATCCTCCGAGAGGTGGGGGAGAAGCTAGGAATCGCCGCGGAACCGCTGTTCCTCCGAGAGCATCACTGGCCGCACGCGATGCCGCAGTATTGCGTCGGTCATACCGAACTCGTCAAGATCATTGAAGCAATGCTGAAGGACCTTCCAGGCCTCCATGTCGCCGGAAACGCATATCAAGGCATCGGAATCCCCGATTGCATCCGTATGGGCCGACAAGTCGCGGAAAGAATCGCTTCTCAGACGCCGTAACTTTTCTCCATCTCAACAGATATAAGGGGTAGATGCCGCATTCGAGCGAGCGCCGACTCGTCGAAGCCGCGCAAGCGGATCGCCGCCAGTTTGCGGACTTGTACGAGTTGCACTTCGACCGTGTCTATGCGTTCATAGCGTGGCGCGTTCGGGATCGAGCAACCGCGCAGGACTTGACCTCGGACGTGTTCCATCACGCGCTGGCGAGCCTCGATCGATATGAAGCGCGAGGCATTCCGTTCCTGGCCTGGCTGCTTCGGATTGCTTCGAATAAGATGGCCGACCATTGGCAGGAGTTAGCTCGCGCGCGGGGCATCCCGCCACCGGTCGAGTCGTTTGAGCCCGACTACGAAGAACTCGATCGGCAGGCGGCGCTATCACGGGCAGTCAGCGATCTGCCTGACGATCAACGCCGTGTAGTGGAGATGCGATTCGTTGAGCAGAAGAGCATTCGTGAAGCCGCGGAAGCCTTGAATCGCACTGAGGGAGCGATCAAGCAATTGCAGTACCGCGCCCTTGAAAATCTGCGGGTACGCATGGGGGAGGAAGCATAATGGCTGACTACGAAGCCCTTGAAGCGCTCTTCGCCGAGCGTCTGCTCAACCTGCCCGATCCACAGTTCAAACAGATGTTAAAGGAGGAGTTAATGCAAACGTTAGATGTCAAAACCAATCATGTGCGGGAAGGCTTTCATTCAGTCACGCCGTATCTGATCACCCGGCCAGCCGCTTCGGTAATCGAATTCATGAAGGGAGCCTTTGGGGCCACCGAGAAAATGAGAATGCCAACTCCCGAGGGCACGATCATGCATGCGGAAGTGCATGTTGAGGACTCAGTTATCGAGATATCAGATGGCAGTGATAAGTATCCCGCCAACCCGACCTCCCTCCATATCTATGTAAGGGATGCCGACGCAGCCTACGAACGAGCTCTGGCGTCGGGCGGTGTTTCGTTGTTCGCGCCTGCCGATCGGGAGTACGGTGACCGCGAAGCCGGCGTGACTGATCCCGGTGGCAATCACTGGTATATCGCGACGCATAAGCAGCGGACTGGAAGTCATCGTCCAGAAGGGCTTCACGCGATCACCCCATATCTTCATCCCAAAAGTGTTAGAGAGCTGATAGGTTTCCTTCAAAAGGTACTTGCAGCCGAAGAGCTGTTCAGCCATCCGAATGCTGATGGGACGATCGCCCACGCCAAGGTTCGTATCGGGGACTCGATGATTGAAATGAGCGAAGCGCACGGCGAATGGCAGCCGATGCCGGCATCGATTCACGTGTATGTTCCGGATGCTGATGAGTTCTACAACCGGGCGTTGCAGGCCGGAGGGAAGTCGGTGCAGCCACTTGCGGATCAACCGTATGGCGAACGCTCAGGAGGGATTGAGGATCCTTGGGGGAATCGATGGTGGATTGCGACATTCACTGGGAAGATGCAAGATCCTGGATAGAATGTCTGTATGTCTAAGATTGCGGTGTTGTTTCTACTTAGTATCGCCGCCGGCTATGGTCAACTTTTACCCGGACGCGAGTTGATTGAGGGGCTGTTTCCACCGCAGTTGAAGACATATCTCGAGTTGACAGATGCGCAGGTCACCGCGATGACGAAGGCGAACTCCGACCTGAATGCATTTCGCGCCGGCAAGGTGCAACGGCAGTTTCAGGTACAGATGGAACTTGCGCAGGAGACTGCCAAGCAAACGGTCGATCCCATGGCGTTAGGACTGAGGCACGCTGAGCTCGAAGTAATCCAGCGGGAGATTGCCGCCGAGCAAAAGAAGACCGCAACTGCGGTCCAAAGCCTTCTAACGGCTCCTCAGAAGGCAAAACTGGCGACGCTTCAACAAGCGCTACAACTGTACTCGCTGGCGTGTACCGCAGTCGATCAGAACGTGCTCGATGCACCGATGGCGTTTGCGGGAAACATAATTCCGGCGAATCGGATCGATCCTACGTTTGCAAGCTTCCTTCTGGGGCGCGTGGCGTTACCGACGTGCGGCGGGACTGGCAGTGGAGCTTTTCGCTTCGGCGACTTCACGTCTACCGTCACCCCGTAAGATGCTCTCGCTTCGCGACACGGCAGCACGCCAAGATATTGTCCAGCGGATCAATCGACTCGGCCCCAATACCGTTCGCGTGTGGGGACGCATGACAGCGCCTGAGATGATCTGTCATCTCAACGATTCTTTTCTCGTATCGCTGGGCGATAGGACCGCATCGAGCCGAGCCAATATGTTCTCGCGCACTGCCATGAAGTTCTTTGCGCTGAATGTCCCAATGCAATGGCCGAAGAATCTTCCGACCATGCCCGAAGTGAAACAAGGTCTTGGCGGGACGTGTCCTTCCGATTTTCAGACCGACCGTATTAACCTTCTTAGCACGCTGGACCGATTTTGCGTGCCTGATCCGACGGTCGGCCGCTTTCCGCATCCGCTGTTCGGCATGATGTCTGTCGAGGATTGGATGCGCTGGGGCTATTTGCACAGCGATCATCATCTACGGCAGTTTGGAATCTAGCGATTCACTTGCCGGTACCAGCCAGGGCGATCACTGCATCCCAATGCATGCGGACGAACCGGTGCAACTCGGTTTCGAGGATGCGCTCTTGATCGGAATGCGCGCCGAATCCTAGTGGCCCGTCTTCT
>DASQLD010000477.1:0-19217 GCA_035630195.1 Bryobacteraceae bacterium | reverse complement strand
GCTGTCGAAGAAATCAAGAAACTTTCCAAGCCGGTTTCCGGCGAGATGATCGCCCAGGTCGGCCGCATTTCCGCCAATAGCGACGCCACTATCGGCGACGTCATCGCGCAAGCGATGGAAAGGGTGGGCAAGGATGGCGTGATCACAGTGGAAGAGTCCAAGACCATGACCACGGAGTTGGAGACCGTGGAGGGTATGCAGTTTGACCGCGGCTATCTTTCTCCATATTTCATCAGCGACCCCGAGCGCATGGAGTGCGTTCTCCAGGATCCGTATATTTTGATTCACGAGAAGAAGATCAGCAGCATGAAGGACGTCCTGCCGCTGCTCGAGTTAGTCGCGCGCGCCGGTCAGCCGTTGCTAGTGATCTCCGAGGATGTAGAAGGGGAAGCCCTGGCCACGTTTGTAGTCAATAAGCTGCGCGGCTCGTTGAATGTGTGCGCAGTGAAAGCTCCCGGTTTCGGCGATCGCCGCAAGGCGATGCTGGAAGACATCTCGATCCTTACCGGTGGCAAGCCAATTATGGAAGAGACCGGCATCAAACTGGAAGGCGTTCAACTCGAAGACCTGGGGCGTGCCAAGCGCGTCATCGTAAATAAAGACAACACCACGATCATCGACGGCGCTGGAATTCTGAAGAACATCGAAGGCCGGATAAAGCAACTGAGGACTCAGATCGAGGAAACCACATCGGACTATGATCGCGAGAAGTTGCAGGAACGGCTGGCCAAACTGGCGGGCGGAGTAGCAATCATCAAAGTAGGCGCCGCTACCGAGACCGAAATGAAGGAAAAGAAGGCGCGTGTAGAGGACGCCCTTCATGCCACTCGCGCAGCCGTCGAGGAAGGCATCGTGCCCGGCGGCGGGGTAGCCCTTCTACGAGCGTCGATCGCACTGGAGAAGCTGAAGCTCGAAGAAGACGAGCAGTTCGGCGTAACGATCGTGCGCCGCGCCTGCGAGGAACCGGTCCGACAGATCGTGAACAACGGAGGAATGGAAGGCTCGATCGTCGTGGGAAAGATCAAAGCAAGCTCCGAACCAAACTTTGGGTTCAATGCGGCCACCGATCAGTACGAAGATCTCGTGGAGGCGGGTGTCATCGATCCTACGAAGGTGACTCGGACAGCTCTGCAGAACGCCGCTTCTATCGCCTCTCTGATGCTTACAACCGAGGCGATGGTCTGCGAGGCGGTGGAAGAGTCGGATAACTAGTCCCGACGTTTAGCAAGGAACAGGGGTCCAGGATGAAACTCGTCACGCTGAAACTCACCACGAAAGAACTAGAGTTGCTAACCACCCTGGTGGCAGATCAGCTCTTCCGCAAAGAGTTCATCGATCCAAAGATGCCCGGCTTCAAATCTAATGCCGATGAGATTAGTCTCGGCAAGACGTTGATGGCGCGGCTTCGATTCATGCTGGACCCGGTTTCTATTAAGAGAACTACGAGTACGGGAATCAATGCCGCAACGAGTCGAGTAATTCCTGCTGGCCGGGCCGGATAAACATGCCATTTGAAGAATCTATTTCCCGACCACTGACGTCAGCAGGAGTTCACAGCTACGCGCCAGCAACGTCCGGAGTCTACGGAATTTCGAATGCACGTGAGTGGATTTATATCGGCGAAACCGACAACATACAAAACACGCTATTAACTCATCTGCACGAACTCGCGACACGTCTCGTGAGACGACAACCGACCGGGTTCGTCTTTGAGGTTTGCGAACCGGCGACACGATCGATCAGGCAAGATCGCCTGGTTCTGGAATATGAGCCGTTTTGCAATCGGAGCTCGCCGCGCGATCCGCAGGACGCGAGCGGAATGACAATGACGGCGAACGAGATGTTTGCAAGGAGCGCACAATGCGATTCGTTCTGACTGGGTTCACTGACGTTACCGGGTTCCGCGTGTTCACCTTCGAACGCATTGCGGAGGACCGAACGCGGACGAAGTTTGCCGTGAAGACGGATATGGCACTGACTCGGAGATATAACATTCGGCTGCAAGAACTGCCGCTGTTATGCCGGGAAATCCTGGAGCGGTGCGATGAAGACGAGCAGGCTCGCACATTTACCTACACTGAAGCGGAAATGGTCCTGCACGGCCGAGCGAGAGGCGCACAAGAGAAAGAACCCGTCCACAAAGTCACATGGTAAGCCGGTCGGAGTCGCTTGGCGCACGCCGCAGGCGTAACGAGGCTGTTTGACGGTGATGTTCCGGCATCAGATGTAATCGCAGAAAGTAAAACGGGAAGGAAGCACACATGAATCCATCGCAGAACGACCAAGTAGTAGTTGATGAAGAGATTTGGCGCGCCTGGGTTCACAAGGGTAAACTTCGCGATCAAGCGTCGGCCCGGAGAGGGCGGATACTCGTCACAATTACTCTTGTAGTCCTCGCTGTTGGATTGACGTTTTACTTCCTTGCTGCTCGAAGTACAATTGTCTGACTTTCCTGCCTTGGACGCCGCCGTGTGGAATATTAATGAACAAAAGATTAGCGAAACGACATAAGCGTCAGACTTCCCGAGCGAAAGAACGGGTGAAGCTTTCAGAGCCCGACCTAAGGACGCCGGAACAGATCAAGGCCGCCCGGGAAGCAAGCCGCCCCGCCGGCAGCCGCAACGGAGGCGATGCACACAAATCCGCTCCGTCATTCCGAAATAGCAAGACTCCCGGGACCGGCAGTGCGGCGAAAACGGACGTTTAGGAATGCCACTGCTGATGAGGTTAGAGTAAGCTGTGTTCTTCACACGCTGTTCGCATTGTAGATCTGTCGAGTTTAGATCTGTGGGCACCCGAAGCGTTGTCGAAAGAGCCCTCTTCTGGATCCTGCGACCCCACCGGTGTTCTCTTTGCAACCGCCACTTTTTCCTGTTTCGATGGCAAGTTCCCGTCGGTGAAACAGCCTAAGAGCGAATCCGCGGCAACGAATTGGTCGGGTCAGGGCCAGGCGCAGTTTTGGCCGACGTCTTGCGTAACCACGAACACATTCACGAGCGATACTACGTGAAGCCTCGTCGCCGCATTCTCTCCATCCGCGACAACATGGCGGATGTCCGGCTCATTCATGAATTCTGGGGAGCGGATTCAGATGTCGACTTGGTAACGATGAATTCGGGGGATGAGGCGCTGTTCTACCTCAACACGGCCAAGCGCCACCTTCCCAATCTGATATTACTGGCATCTCGCTATGCAGGAAGCCACATGTCTGTTATTCAGATACTCACCGCCCTAAAAACAGACATCCAGTTTAAGGTTGTACCGGTGGTGGTTTTGTCCGCCATGCCCTCTCCCGCGGCAATCCGAGACCTATACGCCCATCAAGCAGCCTGCGTTATCGAACTGCCGACCGATCTCGACGGTATCGAGGTGGCACTAAAGACCATTAAGAATCTGTGGTTGCACGTGGCGCGACTGCCCTACGATGGTGGTTGGGATGCAAGCTGATGCCCTACGCTCGCGGACCAAGCGGTCGTCATTTCGCTGGCCTGCCGTGATTGAGGCATAAAGCTACCAGATCGGATATATTCGCTTCGCCTACGCACATGACCGTGTCCGCGCCTCCCCAATAGATCTTCACAGTCCCATCAGATTCCGCCACGGCTCCACAAGTGAACACTACGTTATGGACATACCCGGTGACTTCCCAGGGGTCTTCCGGCTGCAAAATCCAGGAGTCCCCAACACCGACGATTTTTGCCGGGTCCACCAGATCATGAAGAGCGACCCCTAAGCGATACACCGATCCGTCCATAGTCCGGAACACACCGTGGTAGATGGAAAGCCATCCGTGCTCCGTCTTTATCGGCGGCGCGCCTGGCCTGATCTTCATCTCGTCCCAGTGATATTGCTCGGGCCTCATGATGAGTTGTGATTCGCCCCAAAAACGCAGGTCCGGGGAATAGGAGATCCAGATTGACCATGGGGCGATTTCGGAATGGGGACGGTCAAGGCGGGCATAAAGACCGTCAAACTTCTCGGGGAAGATCACGACATTCCGATAGTCGGCCTGTGTGATGAGCGAGACTCTTTCTATCCCGGAAAAGTCTCTGGTTTTGGCGAGAGCGATTCGCACGCCGTTGCGCGAATAGGCGCTGTAAGTAATGAGGTATTCTCCTTCTATCCGGGTTATGCGCGGGTCCTCAACGCCAAATTCTTCATAGGCCGCAAAAGGGCCGTCACGTTCCGGACTCAGAAAGGGCTCGGGATCAGCAACGAATCGGAATCCGTCTCCACTGCGTGCTAAGCCGATGATCGATCGTCCCGTGCGCAGATGGGAACGGAAGAGCATGATGTACTCGCTCCGATGTTTCACGACAGCCGCGTTGTGAACGGTTTCTACTGCGTACGGAATATCGGCCTTTGTAAGGATCGGATTGTGCTGGTATCGCCTGACGATGTCGGGTCTCATAATCGGATTTTCGCTTCGAGATCAAAAATTGTGGCGTAAACGCGTTCGTATGCCTCCACCATCGTGTCGATGGAAAAATATTGGCTGACGCGTTGGCGGCAGGCGAGGCGATCGATTTCTCCGATCCGTTTCACCGCTTCCGCCGCTTCGCCGACGGTGTTCACTAGAAACCCCGTCTTTCCGTCCTTGATGACTTCACGGCAGGACCCCAGATCCATCGCGATAACGGGCACGCCGGCAGCATTGGCTTCCGCCAAAACAAGTCCAAATCGCTCCGGGATGGTGTTCAGGTGCAGCAGCGCTCGGGCACCCGAGAACAACTGATTCTTACCCGGTACATCCACCGCCCCGATGTAGCGAATCGTCTGATCCAGGTGCGGCTCGACTTGCTCCCGAAAGTATGTCTGATCCTGGATGATGCCTGCGATGAGCAGCGGCAGACCACTCAGGCGAGCGGCCTGGATCGCGAGATGGACACCCTTGTCAGGGTGAATCCGGCCGAGGAAAATCAGGTGATCACCGCCAAGCTTCTGGAGCGGGTACAACGAAAGGTCGATTCCGTTATAGACCGTCGCCAAGTAGTTCAGCCCCGGAGCGCGATCGGAGTTGCTGATGGAGACAAAGTATGCGTCACGGTACTTGTCATAGACGGGCATGATTGCCGGCGACGAGAATCCATGGATGGTAGTGAGAACCGGTATCTTCACCAGCCGAGTGTAGGTGAGTGCCATGAAGTCGTAATGGCTGTGTATGAGGTCAAACTCAGCAGCGTGCTCGAATGCTTCCGAAATGTGAAGGTATTCGGCTACCTTGGGGTCAACGGCAGGATCCTCTTCATACCCCCGATCTACGACGGCGTGCAGGTGAGCGCGGGTCACGGAATCTCGGGTAGCAAACAACGTCACGTCCCAGCCGCGCGCGACGAGTCCTTCAGTGATGTTGCCCGCCACCGTCTCCCACGCCCCGTATTGGCGAGGAGGTGTTCGCCAAGCCACGGGAGACAGGACAGCCACTCTTTTGCCGGCGATGCTCATGCTGGTTAAGCAGCCTTCTTAATTCATGGCGCTCAGCAGGTCCGCGAGTGGAACGGTGGCAAAACCCGTAGCGTGATCGGCAAGACCGTAGGGAATGATCAGTTCGCCATTGTGGGCCAGGGCTCCACAGGTATAAACAACGTTCGGAACGTAGCCTTCGCGCTCATTCCGATTAGGCGTAAGCAACGGTTCGCGCAGTCGTCCAAGCACTTTGGTGGGATCGTCGCGATCGAGGAGGACCGCGCCGATGCAATACTTGCGCATCGGGCCCACCCCATGGCTGAGCACCAACCAGCCGGCATCAGTCTCAATAGGGGAGCCACAATTCCCAAGCTGGACCAGTTCCCAAGGAAAAGCAGGCTTGAGGAGCAGCTTGCGCTCATTCCAGAAGTGGACGTTATCAGAGAACATCACGTAGATGTTTTCGTTGTCCTGGCGGGAAAGCATCGCATAGAAACCGCCGATTTTTCGGGGGAACAGCGCCATTCCTTTGTTCTGTGCAGCCGGGCCATTCAAGGTTATGAAGCGAAAGTGGAGGAAGTCAGAAGTCTCCACCAGTTCCGGCATCACGATTCTGCCATCAAAAGCGGTGAATGTAGCGTAATAGATGTGGGCTCCGTCATCATTCTCGAAGCGAACGAAGCGCGCGTCCTCGATGCCGTTGCGTTGGGATGGCGTAGTCGGGAAGAGAATACGTTCTGACATCTCCTGTTCGGGCCGGAACTGAACTTCACAATTCGACTCGACTAACAACCAAATTCCCCGGGCGGCGTTCTGATCTTCCTGCGTGATTTCGTCGCCGAGGCTGAGTTGTTCGGTGTTTAGACTAGCAGCGAGTTCTTCACGTGCGAAAGACGCCCCTAGTTTGTCCATCACGCGGCCCGTGAATTCTCCCGTCAATCCCAGCTCTGACAGTTTCCGTCCAAACAGCGCCTTATCGTATAAAGGATTTGGGATTTGACGCGGCTCCGTCAAGAACCCACTGGGAGTGAATACTTCGATGCGCCGATCGGGATGGATGACGCCGGTTCGGAACGTAATGGAAGAAATGTGTCCTTCGCCGGTGGCCCGCAAGCTGAGAATAAAGCGCAGGGCTCCGGGTGGCAGACTGGTCTGATCAGGGTGCGGAACGATTGAGGGATTGAACAGGGCGGCGGATTCGAGGGAGTACTCTGCCAGGAAGTACGATCCGATTAAAAGCCGTCTTTGTTTGGACAACTCCTGATCAGTCAACGTCAAGCCGCGGACCTGTTCAAAGCGTTCGAGGAAGAGACTGTGAATTTGCTCGTGTCGCTCGGAGAATTCAGCGGAGACTTCGTCTAGAATCGTCCCCACTCGGTCTTCCGGGAGCGCCATTATTCTCGCAATTATCCTGGCGACCCGCTCCGGATTGCCGGGGCTGAAGGGCCGCAGAAGTACGCGCGACTGGTCGGGCTTCAGGATCGTACCCGTTCGGTTAACGTAGATTGACATGAATTGTTTCTTTAGGGGAAAGAGCAAGGACGACTACTTCTCGATGGCAATCGGCTCCTTGAAACTCGTGACCATATCTTGCGCCAATCGCATCTCTGCGAGCGAGAGCAGGAAGGCCAGGGTGGATTCCGCTCCTTGATTTTGATTGACTCGGTCCACGTGCAATCCATCGGCGCAGCCACCTGTCTCAGATTGGTAGAGTTCCAATCCCAGATCGTTCCAGCCGATAAACCAGTCGAACGCCCGTTGTGCCTGTTCGTACCACCAGACATCAGATGTCGCTCGATATGCCTCCAGACAGGCTGAGATCGTTGCTTGCGCTTCAATGGGTTGCTGATCGAAATTGGCGCGCGTACCACCACGGGTGTAGAAGCCGTTACTGCCAATTGGGCGGAAATGACCCTTCTCGGATATCTGTAGTTCCACCAGCCAGCGCAGAGCCTCCAGGCCCCGTTCAAACACGGCTGTTTGCCCGGTTGCTCGACCACTCAAAATCAGAGCGTGGGCGAGCTTTGCATTGTCGTACGATAGCTCGTCTTCAAACCAGCACCAATCTGGCTTGGCGTGTGCGCTGAAGAGTTCCATGAGCCGGGAAGTAAGCGTCTCACGAGTTTGGTTGACCAGGCTGTCGCCGCTTAGCCGCCGCAGATATTCGTGAATACCGATCAGTCCGAATGCCCAGGCTCGCGGTGAAGTGAATCGAGTAACGGGAGGCAACGCCTGGGCGAAGAGTTGCCCAGCCATCATCTGGAAGCTCCGGAAGGGCGACCTTCCGACGCATACGCCGAAGGCCCAGAGCGCGCGACCTTGACTGTCCTCAGATCCTTGAGGGTCGAGCCAGCGGCGGTCAAAGCTCATATGGTTGTGGAAGCGCTTCGTACCAGGGTCAAACGCGTGATGAAGAAAGGCTATACACGTTGTGGCTAGCGTCCGTAAGACTTCCGGCTCCTCCCGTAATTCACCAAGTAACACCGCGAGAACCAACGCTCGCGCATTGTCGTCTGTGCAATAACCTTCTGAAAAGTTCGGGGCGCTGAAAATGGCGTGCTGGAAGACCCCGGTGGAATCGGTCATCCGGGAGAGATGATTCAGCTTGAGGTCAGGTAGTTCGCGAGGCTTCTGGTCGAGGGTTTTGGTAGCGAGGAATTTTCGAGACCCCTCCGTTCCTTGCAGGCGCGATGCTGCGAACGAAGCCATATACTGCAGTGCGACATTGCCCCACACCATATCGCGGCCAACGCGATATGCGTTCTTGCGCATGGCATGTCGTCGGTTGTCGTCGCGAAGCAGACCAATCACTTCGTGAGCTATCGCCTGGGCGTCTCGGAAAGGCACCACCACGCCCCGGTCCTCTGCCAACAAGTCCGCTGCGTGCCAGTACGGGGTGGACACAACAGCCTTGCCGGAGCCAAACGCGTACGCCAGGGTGCCTGACGTGATTTGTGCTTCATTGAGATAAGGAGTAATGTAAAGATCCGCGGCGCCAAGGAATTCCTTCAGGTTTTCGAGATCGACGAACTGGTTGTAAAAGATAACGTTCTTCTCGACCTTTTGCTTTTTGGCCAGAATCTCCAGGCTGAGCCGGTAGGCCTCGCCGTGCTCGCGCAGTTCGTTGGGATGCGTGGCGCCTAAGACAATATAGACAACGTCTGGAAACTCCGCCACGATGTTCGGAAGCGCGCTGAGCACATATTCAATTCCTTTATTCGGCGACAGCAACCCAAAGGTGAGGAGCACTACCTTACCTTCAACGCCGAACTGATCCTTGAAGTATGTCGGGTCGACAAACCCCACGTCCGGAATGCCATGCGCAATCAGGTCGATCTTGGCTGGGGGCGCCTGGTAGATGTCCTGCAGCATCTGGCGCCCTCGCTCAGCCATCACAACGAGCCGCGTGGAAAGGGAGATTAACTCCTGCATCACGCGCCGTTGGTCAGCTCTCGGTTCCCGTAGGACCGTATGGAGCGTGGTGACAACGGGCATCCTCAATTCGCGCAGGAATGCCAAAATATGGCCCCCGACGGGCCCGCCGAAAATGCCGAACTCGTGCTGTAAGCAGACGATATCTACATTGCTGATGTTGAGGAAGTCGGCGGCGCGCAAATACGACGACAGGTCTTGCTCCTCAATCTCGAACCGAACCACTTCCGGGTACTCGTAGCCACCGGGAATGTCATTGACTGACACTGCGAGGCATTGGCTCTGGGGATGCACGGACGCTACGGCAGCGAGCAAGTCAGACGTGAACGTAGCAATGCCGCACTTGCGCGGCAAGTGGTCGCCGACAAAAGCAATCTTGCGGAGTCTAGAGGATTCTTTCATGGGCGCCTTTCCATTTTGGCCAATGCCGCCGTGTTCCCGATCTGTGAGATGCTCTCGGTTGCGGGGGGACACTCAAGCAGTCTAATCTTGGCCTCTCCCGATCTGTGTGCATGGCTGAGCGTCGACTGGGATCTTCGGTTTACCTTGTGGTTTATCCTTCGCGGACTACCTCGGCCAACATATTCCCTTTCTAGCCGCGATCACCCCTCCGAGAAAAATTCCACCGGTTCCCTGAGTATTGTCATTGATGGGTCAGATTCCGTCGTCGTGCCTGTCGAGGATGCGGAGGTCCATTGTCCGGCGCGTGTCCGGCGCGAACTTCTCCACGGCAATAGCGCATTTGGCGGGGCTTTGTCACTACCTTATGGAGGCCGCGGTGAACGTCACCGAGGGACTGGTTCACTTCTGACCGTCAGCGTGAAACCGTCATCGAATGGGCTTCGCTATGTTGCGTTCGGTGGCGTTTGGCGGCATCCAGAGACGCGCGCGATTTCTCGGCTGCCTGTTCGTACGATCGCAACTCGGTTGCGGCGGCTTCGCCATACGGCGGCTCAGGAAAGAAAGAATGCAGCCGAGACTGCGTGGCGTCAACATGGCGCAGGCACTCGATTTCTATCTTGTCCAGACGCTGACACTCGGCACAGGGCACACCTCATCATACACGAACGCGCCCAATGGTGGTCAGTACCTGTCCTCCGCAGAAACCATGCTATGTTTACGCAGCAAGTTTCTAAAGCCGATACTCATGGTGGAGTCCGCCGAGAACGGCAGCGCGTCGAACCACGTGGCCAAATGGATACGACGTCGATGAGCGCTCTCGGACGTGACCAGACTTCACTATGTTCCCGATACACAAACCTCACGCTCGTACACTTGAATGCTCATCAACCGCTTCGTCGTGTCAGTCCCTGCGTAGTCGGGCTCCATGCGGCTGAGCCTCCGAGTGGCGAGTGGTATCAGGCGATTCGCAGCGATGAGCTGTCCAGAAATCAAAGCGATGGCGGCGTCACGCCCGGCACTCGCTGTGCGCACCCACTTGGAACGGAAAGGCGGCCGTATCCAGTGGACAACGTTCGTGTTCGGCCCCGGGTTTACCAGTTCGGAGATCACATTCGGATGAATCGGTTCTGTTCCTGAGCGGTTCTTACCGTTGGAGAGATTCGGAAGGGCATCGAAAGACTCTGGCTGGGAAACGTCGAGGCCCAATGGAGTCCTGGCTCTTGATCGAGTACGAGCGCGGTTCGCAAATCGAATCCTTCCGGTGGACGAACCTGTTGCTGACGATTGGGCGCCTGGTCCGACATCGCCAATCGCGAGCGGCACACCCGTTCCGGTAGTCAGGACTTGCTGCAGCCGCTGCTTCCAGCAGGTAACCAGGAACGTGCAGGATGTCACCGGAACGGCCGTGCCAACTTCTTAACCTGGTTGTAAGCCCATGAGCTGGGCAGGAACATCGGAGCGGTCAGGGATTACTGCCCGTTCAGCCTATCGAATTGGCGCATCAGGCGCTAAACAGCCAACAATCGCTAGTTCGCTGCCTTCGCGAACTCCTTGCGAAACTTCGAGATTTCCTCCTTGGAAGGAGACCAGTCCGTATCGCACGTGTTGCAGTGCCACACGAGCGCGCCCGACTTCAATTTTTCTTCGAATTCTTCCTGACTGAACTTAACCGCCTTGTTGTGGTTGTTCGGGCAGACAATGTCCAACTCCAGCCGATTGTTCACGAGCGCTCCTGGTGTTATGGAGTCAGCAGTGCTGCGGATTGTTTCACGCGAGACGGCTTTGCCTACTCGACCTTCGTCCAGGCGCAGCGGAGATGAAATATTTGCTAGCGCTCGATCCTTCGGGATTTTGCAGACGGCGCCACGGTGCAATAAGCTGGATGGCAGTATGAGGTCCCGCAGGCAATTTCTGGCAGCCCTGGCCACTCCGTTGCTGCGATCGCAGGATTCAGAAGCCCGCATCGATGTTGTTCTTGAGGAACCAATCGGAACAATTGCCCCCGAGATCTATGGTCACTTCGTCGAACATCTTGGAGGCGTCGTGTACGACGGCATCTGGGTCGGTGAGGAATCGCGCATCCCGAATATAGGTGGAATCCGCAAACAGATCGTCGAGGCGCTTGAGGGCATGCGCCCCGGCGTGATTCGGTGGCCAGGTGGGTGCTTCGCCGATCAGTACGACTGGCAGGACGGTATAGGTCCACAAAAGGAACGCCCGCGCCGAACAAACTTCTGGGTCGCCTCGCCCGAATGGCCGAAGAACGCGAACCGCAAGGGACCGCAGGTATATGACCCCAATCGTTTCGGAACCATCGAGTTCAGCCGCTTCTGCAAACTCACCGGTGCTCAACCGTACTTTGCCGCAAATCTTCGTAGTCTGCCCGCGCAGGAATACTGGCGCTGGGTGGAATATTGTAATTCGCCGGCCGGATCAACCACGCTCGCGGAAAAACGCGCTGCCGACGGTGAGCGCGACCCTCTCGACATCCGGTATTGGGGAGTTGGTAATGAATCGTGGGGATGCGGGGGCGGCTTCGCTCCTGAGGAGTACGCGGTTGAATACAGTCGCTATAGCGAATGGGTTCCGAACTATGGCACGCGTGTGGCGCAGATCGCCTCCGGTCCCAATGGCAATGACCTCAACTGGACGCGCAAGTTCTTCGAACGAGCGCGCGGCGGCCTTGGACGGACGTGGGGCTTCGCGCTGCACCACTATTCCTGGAATCTGAGTTCGGGTCAGACGACGGAATGGTCCGCGGGTAAACGTGACGCGCTTAAGTTTGATCAGGAGCAGTATTACGAACTCCTACGTGAGGGCAGCAAGATCGAGCAACTGATTACTTCGCACTGGGACGCCATGGGTGAGTTCGACCGCGCGCATCGCGTGAAGATCGTTGTCGACGAGTGGGGCTCGTGGTATGCGCCAGGGACGGAGCCATTTCCTGAAGCACTCCTGGGCCAGCAAAACACAATGCGCGATGCCGTGCTTGCGGGCATCACGCTGGACGTCTTCAACCGTCACGCCGACAAAGTCGGTATGGCGAACATCGCGCAACTGGTGAATTGTTTGCAATCTCTGTTCCTGGCGCATGGAGATCGGTTCTGTATCACTCCTACCGGTCATGTATTTCAGATGTACGCCGATCATCAGAAGGCAACCTCGGTCAGGACCGTAATTTCGGCGCCTGCCGCGCGATACACACGTGCCGGACAACCCGCTTCCATTGCCGGGCTGAGCAGTTCGGCTTCGCTACAAGGCAAACGGCTGATGGTGACAATCACAAACACTGATCTACGTCAGCCGCGTGATCTCGTCGTCTCGACCGGAAGCGCCGCAGTCCGGGCAGCGGACGCGACGATTCTCTCCGCAAATGACGTTCATGCCCACAATACACTGCTGAGTCCAGATACCGTCGCACCCAGGCCGGTGGCGGTGACGGTGAATGGCAGAAACATTCGCCACCAGTTACCACCGTCGTCGGTCACGCGGTTGGCTATTGATTTGGGCTGAGTTGCCTGACGGAACGTTGCTGAGATTCCCTGAAGGTAGGCAAGCTAAACGAGTTCACGCGCTCGCGTTTCGCGGGCGTTCGCAAGTATACCCTCGCTATCCGGCTCTCCGCGCTGCAATGCTTCTTTCAACATCTTCGCCTGCTCAGGCTTGAGATTTGCAAAGAAAGGAGCTTCGAGAGGATCGACTTCCGCCTCCACCAATACAGGCCCGGGAGTTGCCAGCGCTTCTCTCAGGGTCTCTCGACAACGAGCAGGATCCTTCAGAGAGAATCCGACTGCGCCGCATGCGCGCGCGAAAGCGGCAAAGTCGATCGGATGGAGCTCGCATCCATATTCCGGATTTCCCAAAAACATCATCTGTTCCCACTTGATGTGGGCGTACGAGTTGTTCTTGACTACGATCACCTTCACCGGTAGCTGATACTTCACGCATGTTGCAAACTCGGCCATCAGCATCGCGAAGCCGCCATCGCCCACAAATGCAACGGACGTCCGATCGGGATGAGCGATCTGCGCTGCAATTGCATAGCTAAGGCCACACGCCATGGATGCCATGATGCCTGAAACGGAATGCATTTGTCCCCGTTTCGCTGGAACGTGGCGAGCCCACCAAACCGTAGACGTTCCAGAGTCTACCGAAAGAATGGCGTTGTCGGGAAGACAGGCCCCAAGTTCAGCAGCTAGCATCTGAGGCTTCATAGGGCTTTCCGTGGAAGTCTCGCGCTCCAGTTGCGCTTCCCGCCAGTCGCGCATTTGCTCCTGAATTTGCTCGAGAAAGCTGCGGTCGGTTCTAGGCTTTAATAGAGTTCTCAACTCTTTCAGAGCGACCGCAGCGTCACCTACAATGCCAACTTCCACCGGACAGCGTAAACCGATCCGTGCCGGATCGCTGTCAATCTGAATGCATCGGGCCTGTCCCGGCTTGGGCAGATATTCGGTGTAAGGAAAACTGGTTCCCACCATGATTAACGCGTCACAGCCTTGCATCAAGGCATCGGAGGCTGTTGTTCCAAGAAGGCCAATGCTGCCTGTCGTGAACCTGCTGTCGTCGGGGATGGAGGCTTTACCCAGAAGGGCCTTCGCGATTGGCGCTCCGAGGAGTTCAGCCACGGAGAGAAGTTCGTCGGTCGCTCCCAAAGCTCCCCTGCCGGCCAGGATCGCTATCTTTTGCGATTCAGCCAACAACGCGGCCGCGGCTTCAAGATCCCGTTGACTTGGCCGGCCGGCCCCCCGCGCGTAAACATCGGAGGTATGATGCAGAACATTGTGCTTTGACCCTTTCTTGGGCGGTTCTTGTTCCTGAATGTCGGCCGGGATGGTGATATGAGAAACGGTTCGGTACGTAAGCGCCGTGCGGCATGCAAGATCGACCACGTTTTCGACATGGGCCGGTCCCATAACACGCGCGTTGTAATGGGCGACATCCATGAACACTTTGTCCAATTCGATGTCCTGCTGTGCGAACGTGTGAATCAAATCGTGATAGTGCATTCCGGTAATCGCAAGTACCGGCTGGCCGTCTCCTTTCGCATCGTAGAGACCGTTCAAAAGGTGAATCCCGCCGGGTCCGGAAGTAGCCAGGCAGACTCCAAGTTTGCCTGTATACTTCGCGTAGGCACACGCCATAAAAGCGGCGGATTCTTCGTGCCGAACCTGGATGAAGCGGATGCGATCCTGCCGTTTACGGAGCGCCTCCATGATGCCGTTGATTCCATCTCCCGGCAATCCAAAAATCACGGTCACACCCCAATCAGCCAAAGCTTCGATCAGAATGTCAGAGGCAGTTGTTTTTTCCATGGGCTCCTGTGAGACGCAGATGCCGGACGTTTGCATCAGACGAACCGCCGCAAGACAAGCACGAATTATCGTGGGAACGCCCGGCGTGAGGACTATTGAGATTTAACAGTTTGAGACGTTCTGTCACCGGCATTAGAAGCATCGAACCACGCAGCAGGGGTTTACTCCGTTTCGATAATCCGAGTGTGTCGGTCATCTTTTAGAATATTTGGGAGTGGAGTTATGTTGAGGACATCTTTCTCGCTGACGCTAGCCCTGATTACTTGCGCGGCAACGCTCTGTTGGAGTCAGGAGTTTCGAGCTACCTTGAACGGCCGGGTTACAGATCCAAGCGGGGCTGGCGTTCCAAATGTGTCAGTGACGGCGAAAAACAATGAAACGAACGTCGAAGTTACAGGAACCACGGGTGTCGATGGAAACTACACCATTCCCTTCGTGCAGCCCGGAACCTATTCAGTATCGGCCGAGGGACCGGGGTTCAAGCGGTCCATTCGAGAAAACATCATCCTTCAGGTGGGAGGCACGACTACCGTAGACCTGGATTTGCAGGTCGGCGATGTAGCCGATGCAGTGACCGTTACCGACCAAGCGCCTTTGCTTGAAGAGTCCACCGCCACGAGAGGCGGCGTGATCGAAAATCTGCGCGTGACGGAACTCCCGCTCAACGGCCGCAACCCGTTCATGTTAAGCAACCTGACGCCCGGTGTTGTCTTCGCCGGAAACCAGCAGTTTACACGGCCCTTCGACAATGGAGACAATGCGCGCTTTTCGATTAATGGCGGTGTCCGGCAAAGCAATGAATTCGTTATCGACGGAGCGCCCGATAATGCGATCACGGATACAGAAGCGAACCGTACGCGCGCTAATCAGAATGTCGCGTATATCCCGACTGTGGATACCACCCAGGAGTTCCGAGTCATTACTAACTTCTACGATGCCCAGTATGGCCGTACCGGGGGTGGCATCATCAGCGTGTCGACCAAATCCGGAACCAACGAATACCACGGAACTATCTACGATTTCGTGCGCCGTTATCAATGGGACGCTAATAATATCGCAGCCAATGCGGCTGGGCGACCGATATATGCAGTGGACCCCGTAACCGGCGAAAATCTAGGCGGACGCAAATTAGATCAGTACGGGTTTTATGTTGGTGGTCCTGCAAGCATGCCGAAGCTCTACAACGGAAAAGACAAGACGTTCTTCTCCTTTGGATGGGAGGATTATCGGGAATCAGCGCCGAGTCCCGGATTGGGATCTGTTCCGACACTGAACGAAAGGAATGGCGATTTCTCAGGCGCCGGAATCACAATATATGACCCGCTCACAACGCGCCTGAATCCGAACTTCAATGCGTCTCTGCCTGTGAGCGTGACTAATCCCCAATACATTCGAGATCAGTTCCCGGGTAACGTAATCCCACAAAATCGGCTGAATCAGGTAGGTCGGGCTCTGGCCAACGCATACCCAGCTCCCAACAATGGATCTGGCCGCTTCAACAATTATCTTTCGAGCCCAAACCTAAGTCGCGATCGTTTCAAGAACTGGCTCGCTCGCATCGATCACAACCTGGGTCAAAAGGTACGCCTTTTCGGCCGCTACGCGTGGAATAAGCGGTCGCAGTTCGATCAGGGAACGTTGGCCTTGCCCGGCATCTTCCTTGATGCTCAAGATCCGTTGATTCGCGAGAACAATAACGCGGTATTCGATGTAGTGACCGTATTGTCATCCAACATGATCTTTGATGCTCGCGTGTCTTTGACCCGCTATATCGAAGAGGCGCAGCGTCAAAGTGTTTATGGTTTTGACGCGACCAGCGTGGGATTTCCGGCTTCGTTCTCCAATGCCCGCTTCGATCCGATTCCGCCCCGCCTCAGCATCGAGCAGTACGGCGATGTCGGCACTCGCAACCAACGTTATAACGTAAGCAATACGGTCGCTCTTCAACCGCTTCTATCCTGGATTGTCGGAAGACACTCGCTTAAGTTTGGCGCGGACCTCCGCGACATTCGCGTCAACACTTCCAGCGGATCCTTCGTTTGGGGTGGGGGGCAGTTCGCCTTCAATCGTGACTTCACAACCCAGTTTGCCGGAATTCAGCAAAACAATTCGGGGTCGGCAATTGCTTCGCTGCTGCTTGGCTATCCGTCCGGTGGGACCATCCAGTACACGCCGCGCCTGGCGTATCGTTGGGGATATTACGGGGGATTCCTCCAGGATGATTTTCGGATTTCCTCGCGGTTTACAGTCAATCTGGGATTGCGTTGGGACGTGGAAGGCTCGGCTACGGAACGCTATAACCGCATGAACCGTGGCTGGAGTTACGGCGCAGCCGATCCTCGCCTAACGGCCGCGGCTCGCTCAGCCAATGCGGCCGATTGCCCTGCTTGCGCCAACCTGACGGGTGGACTTCTGTTCGCCGCCGAGAATGGTCAACCTAGGGAAGCCTTCACGACGCGATACAACCAGTGGCAGCCACGGATTGGAGCTGCCTATCGTCTGGGAGAACGAACGGTCCTGCGCGGCGGCTTCGGTGTCTACTATTTACCGCAAGCCTTTTTTGGCGGTGTCCAAGGTTTTGCTATTGATACTCCTTACGTGGCTACTCTCGGTGGCGGGGCTGAGCAGTTCATTCCTGCTAATTCCTTAAGTAACCCGTTTCCCTCAGGCTTGCTCAGTGCGACGAATGCTTCCCAAGGACTCGCTACATTTGCAGGCCAGGGCGTGGTCTTTGTGAATCCGGATCGACGTATCCCGCGGGCCAATCAGTGGTCCTTCGGAATCCAACACCAGCTACCCGCGAACATCAAGTTTGATGTGTCCTATGTTGGCAGCCGTACGTACGACATCAACACCGGGGACAATCAGACCGGGGGAGCACGCAATATCAACGCAAACAGCGCCGCGCAGATCGAACAGTTCCGTCAGAATCCGAATTACTTCAATCAATCGGCACCCAATCCCTTTCAAGGGTTGCTTCCGGGTACGAGCTTGAACGGCCCAACAGTGGCGCGCAGTCAGTTGCTCCGCCCCTTTCCGCAATTCACTGACGTGACTCTTGTGGGCGAATCGGTTGGGAAGATTTGGTACGACGCTCTTCAAGTGAGTGTTGAAAAACGTTATACGCAGGGTTTGGTTATGGTCTTGGCATACACCTGGTCGAAGAACCTTGAGAGTGTAGCGTATCTGAATCCTCAGGATGCCACCACAACCAGAACAGTGACGGCAAGTGACCGTCCCCATCGATTGGTGGTCAGCGGCGTGTGGGAACTGCCCTTCGGTAGGGGAAAAGCGTTTGCCCGCGATGTCAATCGCGGTGTCAACATGCTGATAGCCGGATGGGAGTACAACTTCATCGGCACGATGCAGTCGGGAACGCCTGTAGATCTGCCGGGCCAAGTTGATATTACCGGACCGCTTACTAGCGAAGGAGGGACATTCGAACGTTGGTTCAACGGCTGTGTAGCTCCAATCACGGGCAATGCTACTTGCTCCGACCCCGCCTGGCGCCTTCGCAATACCGGAAACACGCTCCGGACAACTCCGTTCCGGGCGGGTTGGATACGAAATCCTACGCGACCGCTATGGGATATGTCTCTGAACAAGAAAATCTATTTCACCGAACGTTTGGATTTTCAGTTCCGCTTTGAGGCTTTCAATGTTTTCAATTCCCCGGTCCGTTCGGGCCCGGTCACCGATCCTAGTCGCGCGGATTTCGGAACAATTCCGCTTGGGCAGAGCAACATTCCACGCCAAATTCAACTTGGCTTCAAATTCAATTTTTAGGGATAGCTAGAACGCCGTGAGGCTCCCTTCGGATAATCTGAAGATCAAAAGCCGAAGTGCGTCTTAGATAAACACAAGAAAGTTATGTCACCCCGCAAGAAGCTTACTGACATCGAACGGTCTGCGCGCGAGCAGCTAGGTTTTTCGAACCTGCGGCCCGGGCAGGATGAAGCGGTCAGATCTCTACTCGATCGACGAGACACTTTGGTCATCCAGCCCACGGGATCAGGCAAGTCGGCCATCTATCAGGTGGCGGGACTTCTGATGGAGGGCGCGACGATTGTAGTGTCACCGCTGATTGCTTTGCAGAAGGATCAGGTGGATGCGATCACGGCACAACCGCACACCGCGACCGCAGCGTTTATTAACTCTTCAATGTCCGCTGCCGATATCCGACAGACACTTGCTGCTTTGTCCTCTGGCGACCTGGAGTTCCTATTTCTTTCTCCCGAACAGTTGGGCAAGAACAAGATTCGGGAGGCGCTCATAGCGGCTGAGCCATCCTTATTCGTCATCGACGAGGCGCATTGCATTAGCGAGTGGGGCCACGATTTTCGGCCCGATTACCTCAATCTTGGCTCCGTAATAGAGCTTCTAGCACATCCAACCGTGCTCGCGCTTACGGCCACGGCTGGGCCTGAAGTTCGAACGGAAATTGCTGACAGGCTGGGAATGCGTGAGCCCAAAAAAATCGTCCATGGCTTCGACCGTCCGAACATCAGCCTCAGAGTTGATCTTTTCCAGACAGAAGACGAGAAGCTCGACTCATTGATCCGCCGCGTTCGGTTTGCGGACAAGCCAGGTATTGTGTACGCGGCAACGAGGAAGAACGCGGAATCCATCATGGGCATTCTTAGCGAGAGCGGAATCAAAGCGCTG
>DASQLD010000476.1:0-5432 GCA_035630195.1 Bryobacteraceae bacterium | reverse complement strand
AGCCGCAGGCTTCGCACGGGCCACGGGGAGGCTTCACCTTCAGCGGGGGCCTGACTTCTCTCAACGGTGGCGCCGCGACGCAGAGCTTTAACACCTGGGCGGACTTCCTGCTCGGTCTGCCGCAAACGATGGGCAAGGATGTTCAGTATCTCAATCCCGCCACGGTCCGCATGCCTTCGTACGGCTTCTATATACGGGACATGTGGCAAGTGAGCCGCAAACTGACTCTGAACTATGGCCTGCGCTATGAAATCTATCCGGCCCCAAGGCGTGACCATTGGGCCGGTGAACGCTACGATCCGGATACCGACATGGTGTATCGCGGAGGCTACGACACTGGCAAAGGTCAGATTGCGCCGCGCCTCGGAATCGCGTATCGCATGAGTGAGAAGACGGTGATCCGCGCCGGTGGCGGCATCAGCATCGACCCGAACTCATTTCGCTATTTAAGGGATGCTTATCCAGCTACGATTTCGACGCAATTCTCCGGAGCCACCAGTTTCATTGCTGCCGGCTCTCTCCGCACCGGCATTCCGGAGGTCGTAGGTCCGGATCTGAGTCTGGAGCAGTTTCCATTGCCGCTCAGCGTCGGAACCACTACGTTCCCGCGCGAGTTCAACCGCGGATATATCGAAAGCTGGAATTTCACGATCGAGCGGGATCTGGGCGCCGGTATGCTTGTGCAGGCGGCGTATGTGGGGAGCCGCGGCATCCGCCAGACGGCAAACAAGAACATAAACGCCGCAGGACCAGGAGGGGGCAACAATGGCCGTCCTCTGTTTCAGAAGTTCGGACGAGTTTCGAACATTATCTATCACGATCCATTCAGCACGACGACGTATGACGGTTTACAGACGTCTTTCAAGCGTCGCGTCGGAGCCACGCTTCTCGGCGTGTCCTACACGTTCTCGAAGACCATCGGTTTTGCTGACGATACGGACGGCGGGCTGACTTGGCATTGGACCCCGATGTTATATCGGAATCGTGCTCTTGCCGGGTTTGACCGCACACACAACTTCCAGTTCTATGGAAATTACGACTTGCCTTTCGGGCATGGTAAAGATCGCGCTAATAGCGGAGTGCTCGCAGCGATCGCCGGAGGTTGGAGAGTGAACTGGATCCTGAGCCGTACGAGCGGGACGCCTTTCACCATCCTAACCTCCGGAACCTCGGTGAATGCGCCTGGCAACACTCAAACGGCAGACCAGGTGAAGCCCGAGGTGGAGATCCTGGGTGGCCACGGCGTCGGTGCTCCGTACTTCGATCCGCTCGCGTTCCGAGCCGTTACCGATGTACGGTTCGGCAACGTCGGCCGCAACAGCATTCGCGGTCCTGGAGTGTTCAACCTCGACGGAAGCGTTTTCCGAAACTTCAAAGTCCGTGAAGCCATGAACTTCGAGGTTCGCATGGAGATGTTCGGTATCACGAATACTCCGCAGTTCAACAACCCCACTACTGCCAGCACCACGGTGTCGAATATGACGCTAAATACCGACGGAAGCGTTCGCGCGCTGAACGGGTACGGAGAAATTACGGGTGCGACAGGAGAACGGCAGATTCGCTTTGCGGCGAAGTTCACGTTCTAACGCAAAGGATGTCTCGAGAGGTCGGCGAGCGCCCGCCTCTCTAGCAGAATTTGGCTTATAATTCATAGTGACCAGGAACTTTCGGCAGAGTGCCTGCGTTTTGGACGAGACTTCTTGGACGACACAAAATGGTGAGCAGGTGGAACCGGATCAGCATCTCTGCGGGCGCATTGTTTCTCGTGTCTTTTTGCGCTGCCTTCGAGTCGTCCGCGACTAAGAAATTCACTGACAAAGACCGGCAGTATTGGGCGCTGCAGTCCGTGCGCCGACCAGCTTTGCCTGCAGTGAAGGACTCGGCGTGGGTTCGAAATCCGATCGACGCGTTTATCCTTCTGAAGCTTGAAGACAAAGGCATCAAGCCGGGACCTTCTGCCGATAAAATCACACTGATCCGGCGTGTCACATTCGATCTGACGGGACTGCCACCCACTCCCGAAGATGTCGAAGCGTTCCTCACGGACCGGTCGGCGGAAGCCTACGAAAGGCTCGTCGATCGGCTACTCGCGTCGCCGCACTACGGTGAGCGCTGGGCGAGACATTGGCTGGATGCTGCGCGGTATGCGGAAAGCGACGGCTTCCGGGCGGACGAATATCGGCCCAATGTCTGGCGCTATCGCGATTATGTCATTGAAGCCCTGAATCAAGACAAGCCCTACAACCGCTTCGTGCAGGAGCAGATCGCCGGCGATGAAATGTGGCCGGACGATCCCAAGGCTCGGGTGGCGACGGCATTCAGCCGGCACTATCCGGATGAATGGAACGCGCGGGACTTGATGCAGCGGCGCCAGGATATCTTGCAGGACGTCACAGATGCCGTCGGCTCGGCATTTCTGGGACTGACGTTCGGCTGCGCGAAATGCCACGACCATAAATTCGATCCGATTCTGCACCGTGATTACTACCGGCTGCAAGCATTCTTCGCTCATACCGCAAACGATGATGCAATCCCGATGTGGTCTAAGGAGCAGCGGGAAGAAGAGCAGAAGAAGTCCGCCGCATGGGAAGAAGCGACGCGCGCGATTCGCGAAGAATTAGAGATTCTGGTCAACGGCGCACGCAGCAAGCTGATCGAAGACGAGTACTTCAAATTTCCCCAACCGATCAAGGACGCGGTCTTTAAGGATGCCGATGAGCGCACTCCGTTTGAACTGCAAATGGCGCACCGCGCGCGTGTAATCAGTCATCCAAGTTCGTTCCTGATGATGACTCGGCTGAAGGGTGAGGACAAAAAGCGGTATGACCAACTTCTCGCGCAACTGAAGCAGTTCGATCATCTGTATCACTCCGAGGAGCCGATGGGAGTCGGCATGCGTGATTTGGGACCGAAGGCGCCACCCACACATGTGCTTGCAGTCGGAAACTACGCCCGCGAACTCGAGGAAGTGGAGCCGGGATTTTTGACGATTCTCGATCCCACAGCGGCGAAGATCGTACCCCCGAACAGCTCGGCCACCACCGGCCGCCGTACGGCGCTTGCAAAGTGGCTCACCGATCCGGCGAATCCGCTGACCGCAAGAGTAATGGTGAACCGACTTTGGCACCATCATTTCGGCGTGGGTATCGTGTCGACACCCGGCGATTTCGGTCGGATGGGGCAGAAGCCGACGCATTCCGAACTACTCGACTGGTTGAGCAGTGAATTCGTTCAGAACGGGTGGAGCCTGAAGCATATGCACCGCCTGATGGTTACGTCGAATGCTTACCGGCAGAGTTCGGCGTACCGTGAGGAAGCAAGCAAGACCGATTCGCTGAATCGCTTGTTGTGGCGGTTCCGGCCGCAGCGCCTGGAGGCGGAAGCGATCCGCGATAGCGCATTATCGGTATCCGGGTTGCTCAATCCAGCGATTGGCGGTCCGAGCGTTTCCCCTTCCCTGCCTTTAGGTATGCCTCCGCCAGCGGGCGGATGGACAGTTTCGAAGAATTCTGCCGATCAGAATCGGCGAAGCGTTTACATCTCTGTACGCCGTACAGCCACGTATCCGATGTTGAGCGCGTTCGATATGCCTGAGTCACTCGAGAGCTGCTCGCGACGCACGCAGACTACTACTGCGCCGCAAGCGCTTACGATGCTGAATTCTGATGAATCGCTCGATTGGGCGCAGGGGCTCGCGTCACGAGTCCTGGATCGCGCAGGCGCCGACCCTGCTCGACAGGCGACCGAAGCTTTCCGCCTGGCTTATTCCCGCAAGCCTGATAGCTGGGAGATGGATCGCAGCGTTACATTTCTTTCGCGACAACGCGGGCTGCTCAATGAGCGCGCGGCCAAGGGCGAGAAGCTCGCAGCACCGAGCCGCACTGTCGAAGGCGTGAATGCAGTCGATGCCGCGGCGTTGGTTGATCTTTGTTTAGCGTTAATCAATTCCAATGAATTCGTTTACCGGTTCTGAGTCTCCCGTATCGTCGCGGAGAAGGTTCCTGACGCGAGCCGGAAGCGGCTTGGGCGCAATCGCTTTGCTCGACATGATGAATGCCTCGCGTTCACCAGCGAGCGCTGCCGGAGTGGCCAACCCACTGGCGTCGAAATCTCCGCACCATCCTCCCCGCGCAAAATCGATCATCTTCCTTTTCATGGAAGGCGGTCCCAGTCACTTAGATCTGTTCGATCCCAAGCCCGCGCTCGACAAGCTTGCGGGGAAGCCGATGCCCGAGTCGTTTGGGCGACCCCTGACGTCGATGGGCACAGTCGGCAACACAATCATGCCGACCAAGCGCAAATGGGCGCAGCATGGTCAGAGCGGTTTATGGGTCTCTGATTGGTATCCCAATGTGGCGCAACATGCCGATGATCTTGCAGTCATCCGATCGTGCTGGGCGGACGGCCTGAATCATGTTGGTTCGGTTTGTCAGATGAATACCGGCGCGATCATCGCAGGCCGGCCATCGCTTGGTTCCTGGCTGACATACGGATTGGGTACCGCCAACGCCAACCTGCCGACCTTCGTGATCCTTACCGACAACAAGAGTGTGGTGGGTGGCGCCCAGAACTGGAGTTCGGGATTTCTGCCAGCGACCTATCAAGGGACACTGTTGCAGCGTGAAGGGCCACCGATTCTGCACTTGAACCGTCCGGAGAAGATCGGGGCAACGCAGCAGCGCGGGCTGCTGGATCTGCTGCTCGACATGAACCGGCATCATGCGCAGAGCAGACCAACGGAAAGCGAGCTGGATGCGAGGATCGAGTCGTATGAACTGGCGTATCGCATGCAGTCGTCGGCGCCGGAAGCGGTGAATATCGCTGAAGAGTCCGAGATCACGCGCAAGATGTACGGACTCGACGATCCGTCAACCGAAGCCTTCGGGAAGAATTGTCTGATGGCGCGGCGGCTGGTGGAGCGTGGAGTGCGTTTCGTTGAGTTGTACTGCGGCAGCGGCAGCGGATGGGACGCGCACGCCGACATGGAAGGCAATCATTCCAAGTGGTGTAAAGCTTCCGACAAGCCGATCGCAGGACTGCTTCAGGATCTGAAAGGCCGCGGCCTTCTTAAGGACACACTCGTCGTATGGGGAGGCGAGTTCGGGCGCACACCTTTCAACGAACGTGGCGATGGACGGGACCACAATCCCTGGGGCTTCACGATGTGGATGGCGGGAGCCGGAGTCAAGGCTGGTCAGGCCATCGGGACTACGGATGAGATCGGGTTACGAGCCGTTGATAAGCCGTATCACGTGCACGATCTTCATGCGACAATCTTGCATCTGTTAGGCCTCGATCACATGCGAGTTACTTTCCTCCACAACGGCCGCGCCGAGCGAGCTACCGTCAATGGCGGCAAACTGATTACCGAACTGTTATAGAATCTTCCCATCACGCGCAGGATGGGAGAGATCACAAATGCAGCACAGTAG
>DASQLD010000475.1:0-26513 GCA_035630195.1 Bryobacteraceae bacterium | reverse complement strand
GGTGTTTGGCCCGGAGCGCAGGACTTGGCAGCAAACGTCACTTTGCTGAAGGATGCCTAACTTTCGATCGACGCGCCTCCTGCCCCTGAGCGGATCGTCGTCCACGCGGTAGTTCGGCGGATAGGTCCTGGGAAGGGCGCGATCCGGCAGGTGATTGGCGCGTACTACGCTAGCGCCTATAGTGTATCCGGTCCGTTCACCGTCTACACTGGTTCTGAACATTGACGTCATGACGCCAAATCGCCTCAACCGGATAACAATGATAACGCGCAATGTGGTGGTCGCCCCTGCATCAGGGGCATGCGAATTCGCGTGAGCGACGTGCTTGAACTGCTGAGCGCCGGAGCGACATTCGACGAGGTATTGGAGGATTACCCCTACCTCGAACGTGAGGATATCCTTGCCGCCATTCAATATGCCGCCCGGCAGACAGATCACCCCGTCCTCTTGTCCGCGTGAGATTCCTGATCGACAATCAGCTTCCTCCTGCGCTTGCGCGCTTCATCGATACGGAACTTAGCTGCGAGGCGACGCATGTTGCTGATGTCGGCCTGAGGGATGCACCGGACGTGGAAGTGTGGCAATACGCGTCAGCCAAACGGGTTTATCCTCGTGTCCAAAGACCAGGACTTCACACATATGGCTCTACAGGATTCGGACGCTTGCCTGATCTGGGTTCGGGTCGGCAACTGTCGCCGCGTCTTTCTTCTTGACCTGTTTCGGCGACTGTGGTCTAGTTTGCTGGAGCGACTCGAGTCCGGTGACCGTTTTATCGAGATTCGCTGACCGGGTTAGTTCCCCAAGAGTCGAAATCGCACCTCTCACTGCCGCATTGCCCGTGCCTCCCTCCGGGTTGCCAAACACAGATGTACTTCTTTTTAACAAGAGCTTTGTGATGTAGAGTATCAGTATGTCCAAAGGGTTCGCCTCCGTGTTAATCGCCACGCTGATCATTGCCGGAGGGATTGGTATGCTTCTCAATCTGACGGGGACCCCAACCCTGAAACCCGCAGTCCCGTTGTCACCCGATCCAGCGCCAAGACGCAAATACGATGTCGTCGCGGAATACCCCCACGATCCAGAGGCGCTGACGCAAGGTCTGATTTATAGGGGCGGCTTTTTGTACGAAAGTATCGGGCTCCCGGGTCAATCCTCGATCCGGAAAGTGGAACTCGAAACCGGTCGTGTCATCCAGCAGCACGCCCTCGACAGCCGCTTTCTCGGCGAAGGACTGACGGAGTGGCGCGGTCAACTCGTACAGCTAACCCCGATGCGAACGAGGCAAAACGGGATTCGCTCATTCCTTCTTGACAACTTGAAGTCCATGGGTGCTCCGTTTCTGGACCGTGATAGCGGTGTTCGATATGACATCCATTCGCTCGAACCAAAGTCTACGTTCGGATACAACGTTGCGGGATGGGGACTCACGCATGACGACAGTAAGTTCATCAAGAGCGACGGCACATCGATTTTGCGGTTTCTGAATCCGGATACTATGAAGTGGCAAGCGCAGATAGCCGTTGTCGAGGCCGGAAAAGGAATTCGATGGCTGAACGAACTCGAATACATCAACGGCGAGGTGTATGCCAACATCTGGCAACAGGATCGGATTGCAATTATTCAGCTCAATTCGGGCCAGGTCACGGGCTGGATCGATCTTTCGCAGCTGAGACCTCGCATGGCTCCTCCGCCCAAAGACGTCGAAGGTCTCGGCGCATACGGAAAAGCTGCGGCCAATGGCATCGCTTACGATGACGCCGGCGGACGTTTGTTTGTGACCGGCAAGAACTGGCCTCGGCTATTTGAAATTCGTCTGCGCAACTAGATTCTTGTCGATTCACTTTATGTGGATCAAGTAGAGCGCAGAGGCGGATTGATGACTTTCAAATCAGCGCGCCAACCGGCTTGTCTTCCGCCAGAAAGTCCGGATCTGCTGCTGCGCCGTATAAGAACCATGTCGCTGTCTTGAGATATCAAGAGCTGTGAACTAAATCCGAGACCAAGCGTTCCGGAGTACTCATGGGAAGCGTAAAGAAGAACGTCGATCCCTGCTGCGGGGCTGATCCAACCCACATCTCTCCTTGATAATGTTCCACTACCTTCTGACAGACAGCAAGACCGATACCGCTTCCAGGAAGTTCTGCACCGTGTAGTCGGTCAAACGGATGGGAGATCTGCTTCTGATGCTCGGGCTCGATGCCGATCCCGTTGTCCTTGCATGAGAACAGCCACCGCTCGCCCTGCTCGGTGGCGGAGATATGAATCGCCGGGCTGCGTCGATCATGGTGTTTGCGTCAACGGAGCTATCCACTTCGATCGTGTCCGAAGACACTTTGGCGTACTGCAGAAGGTCCTCAATGAGCTGGGCCATTCGCTTTGCTGCCGTTGTCACAAATCCGATGAACTCTTTCCCTTCCTTCCCCAACTGTTCACCGTGCCGACGGTCGAGAATCTGCGCGAAACTCAAGACCGTGTTGAGCGGCGAACGCAGATCGTGAGAAGCCACGTAGGCAAACTGAGAAAGGTCCACATTCGAGCGTCGGAGCTCTTGCGCACTTGCTTGAAGCCGCTTGTGTGCAAGGGTCAATGCCATTTGAATGCGTTTTCGCTCTGTAATGTCTCGCGAGCAGAGAGCAGCCTAACCGGAACTCCGCAAGAATCATGGAGTGGAGTGACGATAACCTCCCACCATCGTGGGATTGCCTTTGCGGTCAGACAGAAACCTTCGAACGTTGTCACCTCACCCCGTCGAGCCGCTTCGAGAGCAACCAAAGCCTTTTCACTCTCCTCTTCGCTCCAGAAGTCCAGCCAGAAACGCTGGACGCAGACCGAGAAATCGTCGATTTCCGTCTGGCGACAGCCGCCGTTATTCATCGCCATCCGTCGTCCTTCGAGATCGAGCACTGTGACGCACTCGGACTGCTGTCGATTACGCTGTTTTGCGAACTCTTCGCTGTCACTTAGCTGTCTCTCGGCTTTTTCTACGCTCGGTGATGTCACGAAACACCAGAACGCCCCGATAATGCCGCGCTGTCGTCAAGTGGAACCTGCCGGCCGTCCTTGGAAATTAAGATGTGTGATTGGAAAGCCCCACCACCATACCGGCTCGAAGAGCGTGCGTGATGGGGTTTTCGACTCTGACGGTGGACCTTCGCGAAGGAGCGTCAGAATCTCGTCAATTGGTCGACCACGGGCGTCTTCGTTTTTCCAAGCGCTGATGGCTTCGCTTGCTCGTTCAGAAATGAAACGTGGCCTCGGGTGGCCATCTGTGTCCTTGATGAGGTACCGTGAGCTCGCGCCCGTCTAGGTGTCCCTGATTTGATGACTATTCTTTTATCCAGCACATACGAATCGATTTCTCCGGAGAGAAGCTTCTAAAAGAGGGCGCGATTGTTTTCAATTTCGTCCGGATGCGTAAGAGATAAAACTTATCTTCCACACCAGTGAGGACCATGCCGAGCGGTGCTCGCGGGAAGGTGGTCCTGAACTGGCTCTCGCTGTATTCCAGAAGCAGTTCTGCTTGCCGTCGCACAGCAATGTCTCTGAAGATCAGTACGCCACCCACGATCGTTCCTCCGCGGTGAATCGGAGACGCGCTGTCATCAACGGGAAGTTCGCTGCCATCTGGACGAATGAGCAGCGTGTGACCTTCGAGACCAGTCACCCGGTTCTCTTTGACGGCTGGGTCAGAGATACTTTCCATCTGCGATCTGCGATGGAGATCGTTTGTACGGAGTTTGTGGTCGTGGCCTTACCAAACTTTGGCAAGTTCCGCACTTTGAGTCAGTCCTCAGCACGAAGGATTGGCTGCAAACGTGCTGAACTAGGCCCGTGCTCGATCGGCGCTTGTATAAGAGACCAGAGATTGCGAAGGACCATTCTTCGGTTCTTATTATGGCGGCATGTTCGTTCTCGTGTTGCTGGCATGCGACGGCGCGGAGCCGCAACGCGTGAAAACACGGCGGTATTCGTTTAGAAATGAAAGTCTTAAGCCTGGCTCGGCGATGGGCGTCCGGGTCACTGAACGCGAGCGAGGCACGACGAGTTTCGAAGTTTTAAACGTCATCGGCTCTGAAGATGTTTATCGATATGTCTTTAAGGAACTGCTCGAAGGCGAGTGGCGCGGAACTGAAACGTTGAAAGGCGCCGCAGCAGCGAGTACTTATTACAGGGACGCGCCTTAATGATGTGGTGAGTCACGCCGGCATCGAGATGGATTGTCCGCGAGCTTGAACAGGTAGACAGGAGTAATTGAGAAAGAATGGAAACTTCCAACTTGCCACTTTGTAATACTGACCAGCCGGGTAGCTCGTGTGCCCGTTGCATTCGGTACGCCGGCCACTCCGGCCTCCATCAAAGTTTTGTTGCCGAATGGCATGACGGCGCGATCAGGGCTCGGCGTCGCAATACACCGGGATACACCCCGGCTTCGTATGCGCCCGCGTTCGATCGTTCTCCGTTGGCAATTCAAACCAACTCCGCTTCGAATCGTTCACGAGCTTCTTTCCCAATGCTCTCGCGAACACAGAGTACCTTTCGATCACTCGGATGAACTCTTCGCAAGCGCTCCACGGAGTTCAGAATCGTCCGTCAAGCAATTTCCGCAAGACTAGCAGTAGACAAAATTGACAGGAGGAGAGTATGAAATACGGTGTTGCCTGGATGCTCGGTGTGCCGACTAGCTTAATCGTGGTGTGGTTTCTATTAAATCAAGTGGGATGTTAGACTGCTCAAGGCCTAGCGGCGGCTCCGAGGTGGGTCCGAGGTCGGGTTCGCTCATGTTGCTCGTTAGTAAGGAGAAATCACCACATGCAACAGAGCGCCAGGAACTACGAGTTGCCGCCCAAGCCCGCCAATAGGCCCTCCCGACACAGGTTTCCGGTCGTTTCGCGGCGAGTCCAGAGGAAGTTCTCAACAGATCCTCTTAAACGAAAACCCAAAGGATCCCCCACGTTAGGAGATCGGCTGCGGCGAGTCTTCTGGTCTTGGTGGCTCTGGGCCGCGCTCGCCATTGCGCTCGCCTTGGTTGAGCGTTGGGGGATGGGCTATCGGTACTGCAATTATGGCCGTCCTTACGCACCTTATTGCGCCGCGTGAGTCTTCACCCCGGTACGGCTTGGACCATGAGTTCTCGCTCGATTCAGACGAATTCTGCAGCAGCATTGTCGGCGCAACAGGAGTGCCTTACCTACAGGGGAACCGGCTCGAGATATTCAACAACGGCGACGAGTTTTACCCGGTAATGTTGGACGCAATTAACGCGGCGAAACATTCGATCACAATCGAAGCATATATTTATTGGGCAGGAGAGATCGGCCAACAGTTTGGCCAAGCGTTCGCGAAAAAGAGCCGCGAAGGCGTAAAGGTAAAGCTCTTGCTCGATGCGATCGGCGCTGCCAGCATCGGTGAAGATATCCTGCGAACCCTGCAGAATGGCGGATGCCAGATCGCATGGTTTAACCCGATCCGGTGGTATTCGCTCGGACGTTTCAACAACCGCACCCATCGAAAGTCGCTGATTATTGATGGATGCATCGCCTTTACCGGGGGGGCAGGAATAGCCGATCACTGGCGGGGACACGCCCAGAATCCAGAGCATTGGCGCGACATTCAAATCAAATTGGAGGGTCCCGCTGTCCTTCCCCTGCAAACTGGCTTTGCGCAGAATTGGCTTGAAACCACCGGCGAGCTCGTAAGTGGCTTCGAGTTTTATCCTCCCCCACAGCAGGTGGGAAGCGTGGCGTTGCAAACCATATTGAGTTCTCCGCAGACCGGCGCGTCTTCCGTGCGAATTATGTATTACTTCGCAATCGTCTGCTCGCGGCGAATGATCTACATTGCCAATCCGTACTTCGTGCCAGACCAAGCGGGCATCGACACGCTCCTTGAAGCAAAGAAGCGCGGGGTTGATGTGAAAATAATGGTCTCCGGTATTCACAACGATAATCGAATGGTGCGCCACAACTCGAGGCGTCTCTACGCGCAATTGCTTGCGGGCGGTGTGGAGGTTTACGAGTATAATCGCACGATGCTTCATCACAAAATCATGGTGGTGGATGGCATGTGGGCCACAGTTGGAACGACGAATTTCGACAACCGCTCATTCGCACACAACGAGGAAAACAACGTTTGCTTCTTTGATCCGCCGTCCGTTACAAAGCTACGTACATCCTTCGAAAACGATCTTCAGCACTGCGAGCGCGTAACGTTGGACCGGTGGCGGCGGCGAGGTGTTTGGAATAAGGCGCAAGAATTGCTGGCTTCGCTGTTACAGGAGCAGATGTAAGCAGCCGTTAAGACTGTGCGTTTCCGAAAGGCTCTTCAACGGGCCACATAGGTCAGCGATGTCTGTTTGCAGAAGCGTTGTATTCGGCCGGCTGACGTGAAGCAACAAGTGACCTTTATGGTTCGGTCATAGCGTCTCGCCCGCGGCTACGGGTTCTTAAATTCTAAGATCCGATTATCCTGGTCTACACTGAGAACCCCTGATTGACTGGTCAACACGTCTCCATCAGAGAAGCGAGCGTCAATCAGAGTGTTGAGAATTACGCGATCCTGTCCACTTGGCGCGACCGTCAGTCTGGTTGTGCTCCCGCGGTATTGTTCCTTTGTGATCCCGGGTTGGACGATCAGACTGAAAGGTCCGTAATTTCCTGGATCTCCGAATTCCTGGTCGCCTGCAAAATCGTCAATTCGTGCGATCGCCAACGCTTCCTTCGTTATCGCCAACGCAAGATGCGTATCTTTGTTTTTGTTATCCCCATTGCTCATCTCGAAGCGCACAGTCGCACTCTGGAGCGTAGGCAAAGGCGTTTGCGGCAACTGAACAGACTGTTGTGACGTTGGCGCCTGCGAAGTGCAGGCCGAGGTCAGGAGTAAAATAGCGACTGTCGCAAACATCTGAGTTGCTCGCATCATCGATAGGGCGTCCTTTATCTTGTAATTGGCATCACCGACGGTGTAGTTCCGAGTCTGGGAGGTAAGGGCTCTGTTGAATGTCTCAACGATTCGAATCTCCAAGAGCAGATCTGGCATGTGAGCAGGTACGACCTTCGCTACGGCCCGCACGGCGAATTCGCTACATCTGATCGATGATCGCGTTCAGTGTAGCGCTGGGCCGCATTGCTGCCGCGCACTTGCCGGCGTCCGGGAAATAGTACCCGCCGATGTCCACTGGTTTGCCTTGAGCCGCCAACAATTCCTGCGTGATTTGATCTTCGGCCGCCACCAGCGCGGCAGCTACCGGAGTGAAGCGTTGCTTCAGATACTCGTCCTCGTCCTGGGCGGCGAGCGCCTTTGCCCACGCCAACGCGAGATAGTAGGTTGAACCGCGGTTGTCGATCTCGTTCACCTTTTGCGAGGGGTAGCGCGCCTCTTCCAGATACTGGCCGGTAGCCTCGTCCAGCGTCTTTGAAAGAAGACGCGCGCGCGGGTTACCACCATTGGTTGCCAACAATTCCAGCGATGGCGCCAGCGCACAGTACTCCCCGAGCGAGTCCCAGCGCAGATGGCCTTCTTTCAGCAACTGCTGCACGTGCTTGGGCGCCGAACCGCCCGCGCCGGTTTCGAACAACTGACCGCCCTGCAGCAGCGGCACGATTGACAGCATACGGGCGCTTGTCCCCAACTCTAGAATCGGGAACAGGTCAGTGAGATAGTCACGAAGCACGTTACCTGTTACGGAGATGGTGTCCTCGCCGCGGCGAATTCGCTCGAGGGAGAATTTCATCGCGTCCACCGGCTTCAGTATCTTGATCTCAAGACCGGACAAGTCGTGATCGGCCAGGTAGGTTTTCACCTTCTGAATGATTTGCGCATCGTGGCCGCGATCCTGGTCGAGCCAGAATACCGCGGGTGTGCCGGTTGCCCGGGCGCGTGCGACGCCGAGCTTCACCCAGTCGCGGATGGGCTCATCTTTCGTCTGGCATGCGCGGAAGATATCGCCAGACTGTACGCTTTGTTCGAGCAGAGTCTTGCCGCCAGCGTCTACGATGCGAATTGTTCCGTTGCCGGGCGCCACAAACGTCTTGTCGTGCGAACCGTACTCTTCGGCCTTCTGAGCCATGAGTCCAACGTTGGACACGCTGCCCATGGTCGCCGGATCGAACTGCCCGTTCTGCTTGCAGTCCTCGATCACCACCTGATACATAGTGGCGTAGCAGCGGTCCGGGATCACGGCAACCGTGTCTTGCAGCCCATCTTCCTTGTTCCACATCTTGCCGCCATCCCGGATCACCACCGGCATCGAGGCGTCGATGATCACATCACTGGGAACATGCAGGTTCGTTCTGCCGGCACGCGAATCCACCATCGCCAAACCGGGACGCTCTTTGTAACAGGCTGCGATATCGGCTTCGATCTCGGCCTTTTTTGCGGCGGGAAGCTGGTCGAGTTTGCTGAGCACGTCGGCCAATCCGTTGTTTACATTGGCGCCGATCTCTGCGAGCACGCCGGCATATTTCTGCAGGGCATCGGCGAAATACTCTTCCACACAAACGCCGAACATGATTGGGTCGGAGACCTTCATCATTGTGCACTTCAGATGCAGCGAGAACAGCGCATTGTCAGCTTTCGCGGCAGCGATCTGCTCGGCATAGAATTTTCGCAGCGCCGTCACGTTCATGACCGCGCAGTCTAGAACTTCGCCCTCGATCAGCGGGATTCTTTGCTTCAGGACTTTCACTGCGCCGGCGGAATCAGCGAATTCCATACGCGCCTCGGTCGCAGAGTTCACCGTCAGAGATTTCTCGCTGCCAAAGAAGTCCTTGTCGCTCATGTGGGCGACACGGGTTACTGAGCCGGACTTCATTGAGCCGGAATGGGGCCAGGGCTTCATCATCTTATGTGGATGCTTCCGCGCGAACGCTTTCACGGCTCCGGGAGCACGCCGGTCGGAATTGCCTTCGCGCAACACGGGATTCACGGCCGAGCCCAAGATCCCGGCAAACCGGGCTTGCAACGCACGCTCCTCTTCGGTAGTGGGGGCATCCGGATAGTCGGGAATGTCGTAGCCCTTCGCGCGAAGTTCCGCAATCGCGTCCCGGAGTTGCGGAATCGAGGCGCTGATGTTGGGCAGCTTGACGATGTTGGCTTCCGGTGTCTTGGCCAGTTCCCCCAAGCGTGTCAACTCGTCGGGAATTCTTTGGTCTGGCGTGAGACGCTCAGGGAAGGCTGCTATGATACGGCCGGCAAGTGAGATGTCGGCCGTTTCGATCTCCACCCCTGTCCCCTTGAAGTATGCTCGCAGGATGGGCAGCAGGGCGTACGACGCAAGCGCCGGCGCCTCGTCGGTGGTAGTCCACGTGAGCTTCATATATGTAGTGCGCAGAGTGAATGCGCTCGCAAAAGCGGTCGCAAACTGAATGCGTAGGATAACATGACCAACCCGCTGAATCAGCCTGGCGCGGCGCCGATTCTCCTGGTTGACTTGCTCCTCCGCCGCCACGCTCCGGTTGGGAGCACGCAACTCACACCGACAGGTCGCACCCGGCACAGCGGCAGCACTTAGCCATCAACACGATTGAGGCCGGCCCGATTCCAGCACGCGTGATATGTTCGCTCAAACGCGGAGACGATGAACCTGCTCCGAGTGGATCGCCCGAGACCATGCGCGGAGCGCGTGTCCAAGGGAACAAGAATTCCGGTGGTGGCTGTCGCAGATATGCTTGGTAGGGCGGCGCAGTCGAAAAGGTCCTCGAGGGGTCCGGCGCTGACTCGGAAGATGATTACACATCGCTTGTCGCGCTGGCCCACGCCCCGGCCATGAGTGCGGTGACGGGTTAATTTCCTCGGAATGGCTGAAGGCCGCCATTTAGTTTTGTATGGCCCTCGTCCGATGGGTCCCGGCAACTTTGCCGGCAGCCGGTTATCCCGCCGGCAGATACCGATGAAATCGGTATCGCGGCCTGAAAGGCTGCCCCACAGAGCAACGGCTCAGAACCAGTCCTAGGAGAACTAAATGACATTGAGCTAAAGCTCGCAACACTCGGTCGAGACGCTGATGGACCTGCCAAAATGTCGTACAGCGGGATGGAACAGGTATCGCACTATCCTCATGCAGACAGCTTTGGGCGCCTATAAATGCGAGTCGGAAGGGCTAAGGTATGCGAAAAGGGTTTACAAGGCAACCGCAAAGGGACGAGCCCGCGACGCCAGGGAAGAACTACATAACGCCAGGTGGCCTGCAGCGACTTAAAGATGAGCACAGGTTTCTGCTCACCAGGGAACGTCCGGCCGTCACGGATGTGGTGGCGTGGGCTGCAAGCAACGGGGATCGCAGTGACAACGCCGACTATCAGTACGGCAAGCGACGGCTGCGCCAGATCGATGGGCGAATTCGATTCCTCGCAAAGCGAATCGAAGCCGCCGAAGTAGTCGACCCCGAAAGGCCTAGAACGGGGCCGGCGGTTACGAGGGCATTCTTCGGAGCGACTGTGCGCTATGCCAATTCCGCGGGGGCGGAGCGGGTGGTGAGCATCGTGGGCACGGACGAGGTCGATCTCAACCGCAGCCACATCAGTTGGATGTCGCCTCTGGGGCGAGCGTTGATGAAGTCGGAAGCAGGCGATCGCGTAGTCCTCCAGGCGCCGGACGGTACAACATACCTGACGGTGTTGGAGGTGGTTTACCAACGCATATCGGTGGAACCGTTCCGTGAACCACCCGGAGCCGAGGCGTCGGCGAAGGGTCGAGCCTAAGGCTTATTTGCTCCACTATTGTTCGATTCCTGGTGATTCCTTACGTGAATCTTCTGACAGCGGGCATGGGCAGTGCGTCTGACGCCTTGCCGACGCTTTCGCTTCCGTTGTCGGCCAACGACAGGGCGAGGCTAACTTAAGCGCTCGAGACTTCGGCAATGAAACCGGCGATCAAACGCTCAATTTCGGCCGCTGGCAGGTTGTAGCGCGTGACGGTGTCCGGTTGGCCGAGATTACCGCTAATGACGAAGGCGCGCAGCCCCGCGCGGGCAAGGCTTTTCGCCTGAGCGCCGCTAAGTCCACCGACTACCTGCACCGGGGCGGCCTTGCCGACGCGCCCGAAGATGGCGCGGGCCATGTCACCGAGAAAGTCGCTGGCGATGAGCTTGGGGTCGGCGCGCCGCGCGTCCGACTGCAAGTGAACGCCGACCGCATCCACACCGGCCTCGAGCATGCGAAGCGCGACCTCGGCGGCTTGCGCGGACGGGCCCTGGTGTGGCACGAGGATATCGGCAAAGGCTAGCCGCGGGAGTTCAGAGCCGGCGCGCCTAAACTCGTCGCGCACGCTGCAGACCGCCTTCGCCGTATCGACACCCGCGAGCGCGAGGAAATCAACGATGTTGCCGCCGCCCGCATAGACGCCGCGCGCCTCGGAGGCGCCGCCGTCCATAGTCTTCATATCGGCCAACAGGAGCGCCTTGGGAAACTGTTTGCGGAAGGCCGGCACGACGTTCGAGACGCCTTCGTTCTTGAGCAGCGGCGTCCCCATTTCGACAATGTTGACGCCGCCCTTCAACGCCGCAGTGGCAACCCCCAAGCCTTGGTGCAAGGTGGCCACGTCGACCGAGATCTGGAACGTGAAGCGTGTTCTAAGCTGATCGAGGACGCGGGCAGAGGCCGAGTGGGTCTCCTTCCCCACCTGGGCCCAGGCATAGTTGGACCACATCATCTCGAAGGCCGCGCCGACCGCCAGCCCGCTCACAGCAAACCTGCGCGCGCCATCGAGGAACGATCGCCGGTCGATCTGTACGTGCCGGTATTCGCCAAAGAGATCGAGCGGTTTCTGCAGAAAGTCGGGCGGGTTCTTGCGCTCCATAATCGCAGCTCCTTGAAGGACGTAGCCTCATGTTAACCTCGAACGTCCCTGGTTGTCTCCCAGGAGTTCACGAACGCTTCGAAGAGCAGCAACAATACGCACATGGACAGCGCGAGAATATCCAGAATGGCGTTTGCGAGCGTATACCCGCATTACATCGCCAAGGCCGAGAAGAAGGGACGCACGAAGCAGGAGGTGCATGCCATCATCCATTGGCTCACAGGCTACGATGAACAGGCGTTGCAGCAGCAGATCCAGAAGAACGTCGACTTTGAGACCTTCTTCGCCCGGGCGCCACGGATCAACCCTAATGTCTCCAAAATTACAGGCGTAATCTGCGGCTATCGCGTGGAGGAGATCGAGGATAAGCTGATGCAACAGATCCGTTACCTTGACAAGCTGGTGGATGAATTGGCCAAGGGGAAGGCCATGGACAAAATCCTCAGGAAGTGAGCAGGGTATCAGTGTTGTCATAAATACCCGAGGCCTTTTCGGAATTCGCATCGCGACCCAGATCGCCGTCCTGGATCTTGACCCTGAGTACTCGGTTCCCACACAGCTTTTTCGATAGAGGATGCGGAACACCGGGGCGCTTAGCGACTTGTGCTGCCGCGCGTTAAAATCGCGCGGTTGATTAGGATATGGGAATGCTGCTGAATGTCTCTCGAAGGGAGTTCCTGCGACACAGTAGTGGGTTCGTCACTTCTCGCACTCGGGGGATGCTCACCCCGGTCGACGTCAGATGCGCAACACTACTGGACGCAGCATTTCAACAGTTTGAAAAACGTTCTATGTCACACGAGCGGCCTTCCGGACATCCGGTCCCGGGAGCATCCCTTGCTGATCAGTTTCAGGCCAGGCGAGAAGTGGAATTATACCGGGGAAGGCTACGCGTACTTGCAATCGGTCACAACCAGATTGACCGGGCATGTGCTGACTTCACCCTGCGGTACTTACGAATTGGATCTCAAGGTATGCGGTACCGATTTCGATTCGTATATGCAGACGAACGTTCTTCAACCACTCAGCATGGGAATGTCTGTCTACTTGTGGCATGACCGGCTTGCCGGGAATCTGGTGCGAGCCCATGATGAACAAGGCCGGCCGCTGGCATTACGTAAGTACACGTCAGCAGATGCGGCGCGGTACAGCGCAATGGGCGGACTGCTGACGACCGCAACCGACTACGCCCGGTTCCTAATCGCTGTCATGGATCCAAAACCAGCTGATGCGTTCCCATTCTCGCCGTTCGTCAGAATTACATATGTCGACTTTCGGCATGGCGACATCTCCGCTAACGAGTGAAACCCCGATTGATCCCTCCATGGCTGACGAGTACGCCTAATCGACGGTGTTTGCGATCTTCCAACCGAGAGCCCAAGAGATTACATAGCCTGGTCCTTTTCCACTTGACTTGTTGGAAGCTGATTCAAGAGTTGGCGCCTGAGCTTGCGCGGCGCGTCCACGCTCGGAGTGCGGATTGACCCGAGCACGCAGATTCACACCTGACGTCTTGTGTCCTCTGCAGTATAAGCAAGGAAGCGCCACTCCGTTGAACTTGGCGACGTTCTTATCGCCGCGAGTGCGATAGCGCGCGGCGCCTGACTGTGGAGACAGAATTGTAAGCACTACCCAATCCGGAGCTCGAGTTCTACGATTGAGCGTCTGACGCGATTGGATGGACGACAGATTACTCGCCTGAAGTCGTGGCTGATGCCCTTTATAATCGGCGGGATGGAAATCGCTGAAGCGCAGAAAGACGTTCGCACGACTTTCCTTGGGGGATTTGCCGGTCAGCTTGTCTCGGCTGTGCTGTGGGGTACGTCGGCAGCGGCGTGCACGTGGTACTCCCTTTATTTGGGAGGGATGATCCTTGTTCTGGGCGGGTTTCTCATCTTTCCTTTTACACAACTGCTGTTGCGCGGCATGGGGAATGCTTATGCGCTTCCGAAGGGACATCCGATGAACGCGCTTGGTCTCCAGGTTGCTTTCACGCTGCCGCTCACGCTACCCGTGGTGATCGGCATTGGAGCACTTCGACCATCGTGGTTCTATCCAGCGTTCATGATCACTTTGGGAGCTCATTACTTACCGTTGGTATTCCTTTACGGCATGTGGCAGTTTGCCGGCCTGTGCGCAATTCTGGTCATGAGTGGTGTCGCGATTGGCATGTATCTGCCAACGCCGCTCAGTCTCGGGGCCTGGCTCACAGCAGCGATCCTCTTCCTGTTTGCGTTTATAGGCCGGCACGCAGCGCGCGCCGAATAGGAAAGTCAGGCGTATAACTCCTCCGCCGGTGGTCGGGACGGATATTGTGAACCGTGTCGTTGCGTAGAGCCATCAATTCCGCGATCGGCTGCGGGTGAGCGGGAACGTGACGCGTTCGTGAACGGATACATGAGATCACTACTAAAAAGACATACCCACGCGATGATATTGGCAGCCGGCCTCAGCCAGGCGTTCGCGCTGTCCCAGTCACGGCCGCCCCAGACGGAGTCCGGTATTTCCCGAAACACCGCCCTAGTACGTGACTGGGCAAATCGCCTACTGGCGAACGACCCTAAGGTCCGCGCAGCCGCTGAAGCCGCCCTGGTCAAAGGCTCGGGCCGTTCGCTACCTTTGCTGAGACAATTCCTCGATCCCCAGCATGAAGAGCTGCACGTCGTGACTTTTGAAATCATCCAGCGGATCGGTCCTCCTGCCATTCCGCTGCTGGTGAACCTGCTGCGGCATGAGCTGGACTCCGTCCGGCAAAGCGCGATCAGTGAATTGGTTGACTTGGCGCCGCATACAGAATGGAATCAACACGCGTTGAGGCGGGCGCTGAGAGACGAGGATTCGACGGTCGCGGGCGATGCCGCACGAGCCTTGGGCGCTTTAGGCAAGAGGGCCAGCCCTTCGGTAGGCGCTCTCGTTGGCACTCTTTCCCACGAGGATCCATACGTGCGCATCTACGCGGCCGAGGCTTTGGCTGCTATCGGTTCGAACGCGGCCAAGGCGACAAAGCCGTTGGCGCGAGCTCTAGACGATCCGATTCCGGGCGTTCGATGGGCGGCGTGTGAGGCACTGGGAAGCATCGGGCCGGCTGCGCAATCTGCAGTACCGCAGCTCATCGAAGCTCTGGGGGATGAATTTTTCTATGTGCGTATCCTCGCGGCCGGAGCTCTGGGCAGCATCGGACCAAGCGCCCGGTCAGCCCGGGAGGCTTTGAAGGCAGCAGCCAACGATCCCATATTGCGTAACGAAGCAGAGTGGGCGTTGAGTCGAATCGCTGGAGTCAAATCCGGAAAGCCTCTCGCGTCACCAGTTGTGGCCGCGCATTCCGTGGCGCCCCCACTCCAATCGGCGGTTGTCCAAACAGGCAATCCTCCGATTGACTGGGATACAACCACCGGTCGGAACATCGTCTGGAGTGTCGAGTTGGGGAATGAAACGTTTGGTCGTCCCGTGGTTGCCGGCGATGCGGTTTATGTTGGCACTGACAACGGAAAGCGCATGAACCCCGCCTACCAGAAACATGCCGGCGTGCTCTTGGCATTTCAAGCGAAGGACGGCAAATTCCTTTGGCAGGACGTAGCTGGGCGAGTAGAGCGAGGTCTGCGAGAGTTTCTGTTGCCTTCGACGACAAGTACGCCGTATGTGGAAGGCAACCGGGTGTACTATGTCACGGCCGAGTGCCAACTTCGTTGCCTCGACACACGGGGTTTTCGAGATGGCGAGAACAATGGCCCGTATCGAGAGGAGGTCTTTCAGGACAACGCGGCAGCCGACATCGTCTGGGAGTTGGACATGTGCGGACGATTAGGCGTCTTTCCGCATGAAGCCACCAATAGCGAAGTGTTGCCGGTGGGCGATCTGCTGATGGTCTCTACGTCGAACGGGCAAAATGAAGGCCACACGCGCGTACCATCGCCGCGCGCTCCCAGTCTGATTGCGGTGGACAAGCGTTCGGGCGAAGTGGTCTGGGGCGCCATCGGCCCCGGCGAGCAGGCGCTACACGGCCAGTGGTCCAGCCCTGTGGCGGCCAATGTCAATGGGCGTATACAGGTGCTCTTCGGTGGAGGGGATGGTTGGCTCCGTTCCTACGACGCCGGGTCGGGGCACGAAATCTGGCGATTTGACGGCAATCCCAAGGACGCCCGCTGGCTTCCGCGTCCGGGAGTTCTTTCTCGTAGCTCTATCATTGCTTCACCTGTCTTCGCGGACGGCCGTGTCTTCGTTGCGATGGGACAGAGTCCCGGCCACGGCAACGGTCCCTCACTGATTCATGCGATCAGTCCCAAGGGGCAAGGCGACGTCACCGAGAGCAGACTCCTCTGGACTTCTCGCAAGATCGGTCGCGTGGTGGGAACGCCCATTGCGAAAGACGGTCTACTATACGTCGGGGACCTGGGCGGAACGATTCACTGTCTGGACGCGGCGACCGGCGCCCACATCTGGAAGCACGAGACGAACGAGGCGATTTGGGGATCCCTCCTGCTGGCAGGCGACCGGCTTTACGTGGGGAACGTTGAAGGCAGCATGAGCGTTCTTCGTGCCGGAAGGCGAAAGCAATTGCTGGCGCAGATCGAAATGGATGCGCCGCTGTATTCGCCTCCGGCGCCGATGGGCGATGCGCTATATCTTGCCACCGCGAGCCGGTTGTACCTCATCGTGGCAAGCCCCGATCCTAAGACGCATTAAGGGCCGGTCCGATGGGCCGGTCGCGGGGCCTTAGGTACCCTTTACGCGAAGCATTTCAGCAAGGGAGGAGCGGCCCCTAAATCCCACAGGCCTGTCCTGTTTTAGATCCCGCCGAGCTCTGTACGGATGTCTTACTCCTGCCGTAGCGCCGCCAGCGGATCAATTCGGGACGCTCGCCTTGCCGGCGCATAGCCAGCGAGAATCGCGGCACTCAGGAGGATGACACCGGCAAGGGCCAGGGTTCCCGGATCATTGGGCTGGGTCTCGAACAGAAGCGATTTGACGAGCCGGAACCCGATCAGCGCCGTAGGCACGCTGATTGCGAGTCCGAGCGCCGCCAGTAGTAAAACGCGGCGCAGAACCATCCAAACAACGACGTTGCGTTGCGCACCGAGCGCCATACGGATTCCGATCTCGCTGGTTTGCCGCGCGACGTTGTACGACATTGTTCCGTAGAGTCCCACGCACGCCATAAGCAGAGCAAGAACCGCGAAGCCCGTGCATAGTTTCGCAAACGTAATTTCCCGGCTGATGGTCCGATCGATTTCCGCCGCCTGTGTGACCACGTTTGTGACGGGTACCCGGGAATCTGCCTCCCGCACGATCTCATGCACACTCCGGACATACACCAGCGGATCACCCGCAGTGCGCAGCGCGTAGGTCACTCGGTCCGGAGAAAACTGGCTGAGCGCTACGAACAAGGTCATCGGATTCCCGCCTTCGTTTTTCAGTCCACCGGACCGCAGGTTAGCCGATACGCCAACGATTTCGAGATCCCGCTTCTCGTCAGGGAGCGTGATGCGCCGGCCCACCGGATTCTCGTGCCCAAAGTAAGTCCGCGCCAGCCGCTCGCTGATCACTGCGACTGGTGGCGAGCCCGGTTGGTCGCGGTCGTCAATCTCACGCCCGGCGAGGATCGGAATCTCCATTGTCGTTAGGAAACGCGGTCCGGCGCCCAGAACGCGTGCGCCTTCAATGGTAACGGCGCCGATTTTCATCGCCCCCCTGATCGCGGCCCCGGCACGGCCGGCGCTGATGATCGAGGAACGCGAAAGCGTCGCGCTGCTCACTCCGGGGATCGCTTCGAAGCGCTTGCGCAGGTCCGTGTAAAATGTGGTGATCTCCGGGTCGCGATGTCCGGCCTGGCGCGCATTCAACGAGAACAGGAGGATGTTCTCGCGGGCGTATCCCAGTTGGACAGAGTGCAGCTTGTTGAGTGTTTGGACAAACAGACCCGCGGCGACCAGGATGACAAAAGACATTGCAATTTGGGCGACGACCAGAACGTGCTGCGCGCGGCGGCGGGGTCCGCCCCCACGGCCATTTTTGAGCGCGGGCATGACGTCCGGACTCGTCGACTGAATCGCTGGAGCAAGGCCAAATAACAGGCCGCAAAGTATCGAAAGCGCCGCCGTCGCGCCCAGCACGTTCCAGTTCAATTCCGCGTGCAGCGTAAAGTTCTCCTGCCCCCTGGAGAACAGAAGCGTCAGCGATCGCACGCCCCAGATTGCAAACAAGATGCCTAAAGTTCCGCCGAGCGAGGCCAGCATCACACTCTCGGTAAGCAACTGCCGCACGACGCGGAACCGTCCCGCTCCCAGACTGAGCCGGACAGCCATTTCGCGGCGTCGCGCGGCGGCCCTTGCCAGTAGCAGGTTGGCGATGTTCGCGCACGCGATCGCCAGGATCAACGCAACCATTGTCAGGAGCACGTACAGAGGCTTGGAATACTGGCGGCGCAAGCTACCCAGACCGGCGGCGCCGGGATTCAGGATCAGCGCGGGCAGTTTGGCGCGCTCACCGTCGGTCTTCGCGGTGGTGGTAACCCATTGATTGAAACGAGGAGCCAGCACAGCCTGCGCCTGGGCGATGCTTACGCCGGGACGCAGACGGCCCATCATTTCGATCCAATAGAAGTTTCCGTCACCATACATACGAGCCGCTCCGGCGCCGTCTATGAGCAGATTCGTGTGCAACGGAAGGTAGAGGTCAGGCGCCGCCGCTGGGTCGACTCCGAAGAATTCCGGTGGCGCAACGCCGATGACCGTAAAGGGCACGTTGTTGACTAGAATCGGTTGTCCAATGGCATTCGCCGGTCCTCCAAAGCGATTTTGGCTTGTAGCGAAACTGATTACGGCCACCGGCGGCGCGCTTGGACGGTCGTCTTCGGGACCGATCAGTCGTCCCGCGGCCGACGACACTGCAAGACCGCGGAAATACTCGCCGGTGACGTACTCCGTGCTGGCACTCATGGCCTGTCCGCGGATGGCCAGGTTAGTGCTTTGTCCGTCGAAGTATCCGAAGAGTGTGGAAAAAACAGGATTCTCCTCGCGAAGCCTCTCGAACGCGGCGTAGGGGAACATCCCGCTGACCATGGCGCCTTTGTCGCCCGGCCAGAGAATGCCTTGTACCCCGTGCACGACGTGAACCCATTCCTTGCTGGCGTTCTGGGGCGGCGGGCTATGCCAATTCAAGACCACTAGCGACGCGGGATCGGCCACGGGCAGCGAGCGCAACAGAATCGACTCCATCAGGCTGAAGATCGCCGTGTTGGCCCCAATGCCGAGCGCCAGAGACAAGACCGCAAGCGCGCTGAACACCTTGTTGGTGGTCATGGTGCGACAGCCATAACGGACATCCTGGACAAGTTCCGACCAAAACCGTGTCATCCAAATCTCCCGTGACTCTTCACGCTTCTGTCCAACGTTGCCAAATTGCCGGCGCGCTTCGGCTCGGGCGCGCTCCGCCGTCATACCGTCTGCTTCGAGTTCCGCGGCTTTTTCCGCAAGGTGAAGTTCCATTTCCTCGCGCAGCGCCTCACTGCGTCTAGCGCTTTCCATCCAATACCTGAGCCGTTGTATCCGCATGTCCGTTATTGCGCTCCCATCACTCGGGCGATCGCCAGCGTGAGTTTCGCGTATTTCCGGCTTTCCACCGCGAGCTGTTTGCGGCCAGCCGCAGTGATCTTGTAGATCCTCGCCCGCCGATTATTCGACGTCAGGCCCCAGACACCTTCAATCCACCCATTTAGTTCCAGCCGCTGAAGAGCGGGGTACAGCGAGCCCTCCTCAACGAGAAGCTCATTGTCAGATGATTGTTGGATGAACTGGACGATGCCGTATCCATGGAGGTCGCGCAGCGACAGCGTCCGCAGAATCAACATGTCGAGTGAACCGGGCAGCGAATCGTTCTTTTGCGGCTTGCGTCCCATACAAAGAATTCTTAGCTTACGGCCACGAGATTACACGAGTCAAGTTCCGGTGGCGAGTCCTTGCGCCGCAAGAGGTTTCGCCATGCTCACGCGTGGCTGACGCTGATGGCGCGGGTCGCCGGCTGTCGACCAACTGGTCACGTCCGATTCAACGGGACCTCTTGTGTGAGCCGGGGAATCGCCGCGACTCTGCAGGTTGATTGTTGAGGCCACCCCGCATGGTGGGGTTTAGATGGCGGAAGGTGCGGCGTTTCTGGTTGCCAAGCGGAGTTTGGCCGCCTAGATATGCTGTACAACTTCTAGCCTGGAATCGGAAACTTTGATGGGCCAATGGCCCGGGGGAGTTGCACGCTAATCGATGCCGAACTCTCGCAACCGTTCGTACAACAACCGCCGATTAATTTTCAGGAGGTCGGCAGCGCGGCTTCGGTTTCCCGCCGAGGCTTCAAGAGCCCGCTTTAGCAAGCGGCGTTCCAGCCGACTGACGGCTTCATGAAGCCCCCACTCGAGTGGAACGTTGTCAAACATGTCCGCTCCTCCGGTTGCGGGCTGTAGCGTGAAGTGCTCAGGCCCGATGACGCCGTTCCGGCTCAGCACGAGCGCTCGCTCGAGCGCATGCTCCAGTTCACGAACGTTTCCCGGCCATTCCTGCCGTTGCAGCCACTCGAGCGCTTCCTCGGAAACGCTTGGAACCGGCAAGCGCAGCTTCTTAGCCGAACGTTGCGACAACCTTTGCGCCAACTCAGGGATATCCGTGCGTCGGTCCCGGAGAGCCGGCGCAACCACCTCCACTACCTTCAACCGAAAGAACAGATCCTCACGGAAAACGCCGCTTTTCACGGCTGCCTCAAGATCCCGATTCGTCGCCGCTAATACGCGGATGTCCAGTGCGATGGTCGCATTGCCGCCAAGTCGCTCGATCGTGTGTTCCTGCATTACACGCAATAATTTCGCCTGCGTTCCAACCGATAATTCGCTGATCTCGTCCAGAAAAATCGTGCCGCCGTTTGCGTACTCGAATTTACCCAGACGCCGCGCCACTGCTCCTGTGAAGGCTCCCTTCTCATGACCAAACAGCTCGGCTTCCAACACTGTGTCGGGGATAGCCGCGCAATTCACTTTCACCAGAGGCCGGTGTTTACGCGGGCTGTGCTGATGAATGGCGCGCGCCACCAGTTCCTTGCCCGTGCCCGATTCGCCCCGTATCAGGACGGTGCAGTCGGTGGGGGCCACCTGCCCGATTAGTTTGTACATGGCTTGCATGGGAGGACTGCTACCGATCATCTGGCCCTCGGACGCCTCCGCGTCCACAGTGCGCCACGTTTCGAGGTCCTGGTTGCGACGACGGCTTTCAATCGCTCGCCGAAGCAGGATTAACAGCTCCGCAAAGTCGATGGGTTTGGTGAGGTAGTCAAATGCGCCCAGAGTCATCGCTTCAATCGCGATTGAGCTGGTACCGTAGGCGGTCATGACAAGAACGGCCGGCGCGCTATCATGCCGCTGCAACTCGCGTAAAATAGACAGTCCGTCGCAGCCGGGCATCTTGACATCCAGCACGGCTGCTTCGACACGCATTTCCATGAGAAATTCCAGGGCTTCATCTCCCCGCGCTGCAGTGAAAACGCGGTAGCCCTCCTCCTCGAGCAGTTCGCGCAGTGCTTCGCGAGCGGCGGGTTCATCCTCTGCTATCAGGATGGAGGCGGAATGTTTCATTGCGCTTCTCCGTAGGGGAGTCGGACGAGAAACGTTGTGCCCGCCGGGGACGTGGTGAATGAAAGAGTGCCGCGATGGACGCTCACGATCTGCTGTGAAACTGAAAGGCCAAGTCCCGTTCCCTCCGGTCGTGTCGTGAAGAATGCATCGAAGATATGGTCACGGATCGACTCAGGGATGCCGGCGCCCCGATCACTGACACTCAGTTCAACAAAATCTTGCGATTGAACAATTCGGAGGCAAATCTCGGCCCCTTCCGGCGAGGCTTCAATGGCATTCAGCAGCAGGTTCGTGAGTACCTGTTCAAGCTGCACCGCATCGACATTGGCATGAGCGTCCTCTTGCGCGATGACGCGCAAAGTTACACCTCCATGGCGCGCTTGCTCCTGCACCATCGCCACAGAATGCTCAGCGAGCGGCAGAAGCGGCTGCAGCAAACGATTCCCAACGTCCGGCTTGCCAACTCCGAGAAGCTGGCCAAGGATGGCATTCAGCCGGTCGACCTGACCCATTGCAGCATCCACCTCCGCCCCCGACACGGTACCTTTCTGAGCTCTTCGCTTTAATAATTCCAACTGGAGCCGGATGGAATTGAGGGGATTGCGGATCTCATGCGCGACGCCCGCTACCACTTTGCCGAGCGCCGCCAACCTGTCCTGGCGGCGCACGGTGGTCTCGAGTTCAGTCCTTCGATCGGCCATTTTGCCAATCGCAGCATATATCTCGCCGAAGTCTCCCGAAATAGGCGGCCGACGATAGGTAAAGTCGCGCTCCAATTGCTGCAGCATCAGTTTGACACCATCCACACCGCGACGGAGACGCATCAGGATCGAGACGACGCCCGCAACACCGGCTACAGCCGCGCTAACGAGTGTAGCCAGCAGCCAGCGCCGGCGATTAGGCGCTGGATCGCGGATGCCGACCAACCGCCTGAGCGCCCACGCGTATTTGCCATCCGAGGTGGCCATGGCTCGCGCGATGAGGAGATCTCCGCCGGATGCCGCATTCCCTGTCATCTGTGATCCAGGCGATTGCGCCGCTTGAACCGAGAGGCGGATGGCTTGCAGTTCGGCGGTATCCAATACATCCGTCAAGCCGGAAGCACCGACAATCGATGTGGCGGGAGGCGACTGGGCTTGAGGCGATTCCCCTTGAGGAACGTAGAATCCGCCCCGCATATCCTTATACGATCGCAAAACGGTTTGCGAAAGACCGCGCAAGGAGAGATCTTGCGCATCGATCGGCAGCGACGCCAGTGGGCGCTCGCTGAAGGCCACCCAATCCTCATATTGCGCTTTCAATTCTTCGGCAGCACTGGCAACCTCTTTCTCGGCGGCGGATCGCAGCGTACCTTCCGTTTGCGAGACGGCATCCTGGACCAGTAGCGAGGCGAGCGCGATTACGGACAAGGATGCAACCGCGATGACCGCTGCTTCGATGCGGAAAGTCTTGGCGCTCGAGAGGCGCACTTTACTTCAGTATCGGAGGCTCGGGCCTGCGGACTGCCGCCTGGGCCAAGTTCTCCAACACGTTCACCATCTCTCCGCTAGCCGAGGCGAGCTTCATGGCACGCCCGTAATCCCGAGCGTCATAGGCAGCCCGGGCCCGCTGATAAATCTGGCGCGAGAGAGTAATGTATTCAGGCGCTTGCTTTTCTGCGCTCAAGCGGGCGAAATACTCTGCCTGTTGTACGCGGAAGTACGCTCGTTCCAGCCGCTTCGCCGTAACGCTACGCTTCTCGGTCTCCTCGCGCTTATCCGTACCGGTCTCCGGCTTTTGACGAGCAGCGGCATGCAGGTCATCGCGAACATCGAGCAGATCGTCCATAGCCTCCAGCAGGCGATCAAATTCATAGGATGACAACGCATGCTCCCGGCATCGTTTCAACAAGCGCCGAGTCTCACGCTGTAGGAAGCCGGCGTGTTCGGCTCCTACTGCAGCCGCGGCTACTCCGTTCGCGCGGGTTTCGAGGTTCCGGAGCCGGCGCTCGGCACGCTCACGATCCTTTTCGTCGTCGCCCGCATGAAGAAGCTCTAGTGGCAGCAGGAAATAGAGGGCCGAGATATACACGATTGCACGCATCGGACCTCAGAAAGTGAAGCGCAGTCCCAATTGCAACCGCCGCGCGGACTGCGCGGCAACGGGCAGCCCAAAGAACGGTGAACTCAGGTTACCAACATAGCCTGAATAGTTCACGCGATTCAACACGTTGAATGCGTCCACGGTTGCCGCGATGCGTGGGCCTTCGCCGTCGCGATGCGACAGAGCGAACTCTTTCATCAACCGCATATCCAGCCGCAGCGAGCCAGGGCCCTGGAGCGAATTTCGTAGGACCCCCGCCGGCCGATCATTCGCGAATCCGTCCCTATTGTCGTCTCGTCCGCTGATGAGGCTGTACGGAGCGCCCGTGGCCGCGTTAAACACGAAGCCTGCCTGGAACCAGTCACGCACACGAAACGTACCTAGCGCACGCAGGACGTGGCGACGATCCCGGTTGGATCGCGACCATTCCGACCCGATGTCGTAGCTGTTTGCCGGCAGAGTGTCGATACTATCGACGTTCGACATCACCCGGCCAAGCTCATACCGAACAGATCCCGTGAAGAACCTTGTCAATCGGCCGGAGATACCGAGTTCCAGGCTCTGACTATCGAGCAGACCTGATGATTCCACTTGGCGGATGACACCGAAGGCTGGATCGGGCCGCTGCCAAGTGGGAGATAGGGGCGCATTGACGTCGCGTGACCGAAAGAGACCTAGTCCACGGAAACGTGTCCAGGTGGCCGAAGCTGTTATTCCGGAAGAAAGTTTGTGTTCAACGGCGAGGGTGTAGTGCAGCGTGTACGGCGAGCGGAGGTTTTCTGCCATCCGAACCAGTGCTGCGGGTGGAAGGGTCTGTCCAGATCCGGTCAGAAGCGGCTCCGGCCATGAGGGATTGCTGACGATCAAGCGACGGAGCGCGCCCGATCCGAACAGAAGAGCATCCTGCATCACACCCGATCTCAAGTTGTCGTAGAAGATGCCGAAGCCGGCGCGTAAAACCGTTCTCTTGCCGGGAGACCAAGCCACCGACAAACGCGGCGCCAGATTGTTCCGGTCTGTCAGAAAATTCTGCCTGTCATACCGCAGACCGACGCCTACGGTGAGCCCGGGCCGGAGATTAACGTTATCCTGCACGAACAGGCCGAAGGTACGCTGGTGGAACGAAATGCGGGCATCGCCCAACTGCTGAGTAAACGCGAACGGTCGCCCTGCGACGTAATCTTCCAAGCTGGCGAACTGATACGTACCCTGGCGGTTTCCCAAATCCTGGTATGTCTGCCAATTCCAGTCCGGGACATTCATGCCGCCGCGCACCAGGTGCTTACCTTTCGACCACGACAAGACATACTTCAGGCCGAGTTCTTTCTGGTTGGCGCGTTCATCGATCTGGGCGCCACCAGCGACAAAGGCGTCAGCTACGCTGAGTCTTCGTGTGCCGGGCGAAACGCTTTCGCGCCGAGTTTCAGATTGTTCATATTGCAGGGATAAGTCGCTGATCAGGTTCGCTGATAGAAAAGCGCTGTGCTGGAAGCGCCAGGAGTTCTCCGCCTGCCGCTCCCTGTAGCCCACCTCAGGCAATCGGGAACCACCGATCCCCTGGTTGTCCGCCGACTCGTCCTCCCGATCGAAGCGGAACGTGAAGATGTGTTTTTCACCTACGAGTCGGCGCACCTTGACCATGTAATCCGACGACGCCTGGGGGGCGCGCGCTTGCAGGTTCACCAAGCCTGTCGGCGTCTGCGCGTATACGAGCGACTGGAGGTTCTCGTTCTCTCGTTCGGCCGCGATCATGAAACTCGTCTTCCCTGAACGGTCAAGGGGACCCGTAAGGTGGCCCATGATGAGTCGACGACTCTCGTCCGGCCGCGCTGGCGCAAACGCGTTGCGAGCATCAAGAGCCGAGTTACGAAGGCCGACACTGACGGACCCATGAAAGTCCGACACGGCATCCCGGGTGGTTATTTCGATCCTGCCCCGCCCCGGACGATTGAACTCCGCTGTGTAGGGATCGCGATTAATGCGAACCTGCTGAATCGCCTCCATTGGAACACTGCGCGCGTCCACTTCGACACCATCGACTACAACTGTTGCTCCGCCGGGATCAGCCCCCGCACCGCCCACGAACTCCTGCAGGACAGACATATAGTCGGTACCGAGAACGGGAAGATTCTTCAGTTCGTCGCTGTTCACGGTGACCGAACTCACGTTGTCAGAGGAACTGGTGCTGAGTTCATCGACCTGACTGGTAACAGTCACCTCGTTGCGTTGTTCTGCAAGCTCCAACACTATGCGAAGCGGTGTTGATGGTGTTCGATCAACCTGAACCGTCTGTGAGACGGGTTTGAACGGCGGTTGCTGAATAGTGATGACATAGGCGCCGGGCTTTGCTGGCGTGAAACGAAAGGCGCCGACGGCATCGGTCGCTATCTCTTGACCGCTGATGGTTACGATGATTCCCGGGATGGGGGCTGCGGAAGGATCGACCACCGTTCCCGATATGTCGCCGGTTTGAGCGAGACCGATGCTTAGGGGGAGGACGGATAATAGTCGGCGCAGAATGTTCACACGATTCCATAGGCATCCTCATGGCCGCTGGCAGACGACGCATTTGCTTCACTTCCGTAGATCGGCTGCCTCGTGTGTCAGGAATCCTCACAGCCGCTGGGTGATTATCGTACAGCGGCTGGTACGAACGACCTTCTGGCGGGTTGACCGGAGAATTCCTCGCGCCCCAAGGCCCATCCCAGTTGCGATAAGCTGATCTCCACCCAATGCTGTGGTCATGGAGAACTTATGACAAGACGTGAAGTCCTCGCCGCTGGCATCGGCTCCGGCTTGGCGCTGAACTACGGCCGCTCTGCCTATGCCCAAGGAAAGAAGCCGCCGGTGCGCAAGGCGAAGACAACCAAGTTGTTCAAGAGCCCCCAGGGATTCCCGAACGCGGTATCCGTTACCCCCGAAGGCTTATGGATCGGGGAGCAGAAATTGTCTGGTGAGCAGGCAAAGGCCTATGGTCTGCCGGAGCCGAAATCACTCGAGGAATCCGCGTGGCTGGTCGATTGGAACGGCA
>DASQLD010000474.1:0-5100 GCA_035630195.1 Bryobacteraceae bacterium | reverse complement strand
CACCTGCTGGCGCTGAACTGGGATTGGGCAAATGGACAGCGTTCGACATCACCCTTGTCGGGCGGCGCGTTACGGTGCTTCGCGATGGCAAGATATACCACGACAATGTTGAGATCGCCGGACCAACGGGTGGCGCGCTGGACAGCAATGAAGCTGAGCCCGGCCCGTTCTTCCTACAGGGAGATCACCACGGTGTTATCCGGTTCCGCAACATCACTGTCTCCGTGCCCAAAAGCTGATGAAGGATGCCGCGTAAGTCATTGAAGAGACGGCTCGCGAACCGTTCGTATGTCCCTAGCGACTCGGCGGAAAGGGCAACTTTTCTGCTAATCTATAGCGGAGCGATGGGCATGAGTTTGCTTTCTGTCCGTCGCAGCAGGATTGAGGAATAGACAATGTGCCTGCGCTCGTCCGGTTCTTTAAAGATTGTCGGCGCGTTAGTGATGTCGTTCTCCGCGTTTGCCGCAAATGTTGCTGAGAACGGTTTCACGCCCGCTCAGCGCAACCTGTGGTCTCTCCAGAAGGTGGTGCGCCCTCCAGTTCCAGTCGTCAAACAGAAAAGCTGGGTGAAGAATCCTGTAGATGCGTTCATCTTGGCCAAGCTGGAAACCAAGGGCGTGCACCCGTCGCAGGAGGCCGACCGGGTCACCTTACTGCGCCGGGCAAGCTTTGATCTGATTGGATTGCCGCCTACTCCGGAAGAGGTTCAGGCGTTCGTAAGCGACCAATCTCCCAACGCGTGGGAGAAGGTAGTCGATCGGCTTCTGGCGTCCCCTCATTATGGTGAGCGCTGGGGCAGGCACTGGCTGGACGTAGCTCGTTTTGCCGAGAGCCAAGGCTTCAAAGCCGATGAGACTCGCGCAAACGCATGGAGATTCCGGGATTACGTTGTAGCGAGTTTTAATAGCGACAAGCCCTTCGATCGTTTTATCAGAGAGCAAATCGCAGGCGATGAAATTTGGCCGGACAACGTCGAGGCAAGAATCGCAACGTCTTTCAACCGTCACTATCCCGATGAGTACAACGCGCGCAATCTGATGCAGCGCCGGCAAGAAATCCTTAACGAGGTTACGAACGTCGTAGGTAGCGCTTTCCTTGGACTGACTGTCGAGTGCGCGCAGTGCCATAACCACAAGTTCGACCCCATCAGCCATAAGGATTACTACAGTCTCCAAGCTTTCTTCGCAAACTCCGCCCCTGACGATCGAATCGTGGTGTTGTCTCCACAGGAACTTCAGGAGTACCAACGCAAACTCGCCGTTTGGGAAGGGAAAACACGCGAGATCCGCGAGCAGATGTCAGCTATTCTGGCGCCGGCGCGCAAGACAATCTGGGATGACTACTTCGATAAGTACCCGCCTGAGGTGCAAGAAGCGATTACTAAACCTGCAGACGAGCGAACACCCTACGAAGCGCAGCTTTATCATCAGGCCAAGCTCTATATCGAGCCCACGCAAGATGCTGTAGTGAAGTCGCTCAAAGGCGTGAACAAGCAACGTTACGCCGTACTTGCCAAAAAAATGGAAGAGTTTGACAGTTTGCACCCAGGGGAATTGCCGGTGGGTAGCGGGATGCGCGATCTCGGCGGCCAGGCGCCTCCCACGAATGTACTGGCGGGTGGGACATATTTAGGTCGTCAGGAAGCGGTTGAACCTGCCTTTCTATCGGTGCTGTCGACAAAAGCTCCGGAGATCGTTCCTTCGGCAAATGCCAGCACGACCCGCCGTCGCACCGCTTTAGCAAACTGGCTGGCGAGTCCGGAAAATCCCCTTACCGGCAGAGTGATGGCGAACCGAGTTTGGTACTACCACTTTGGAAGCGGTCTTGCGCCAGCCCCGAGCGATTTTGGCAGCATGGGGGGCCGGCCTAGCCACCCTGAGTTGCTGGACTGGCTCACCCGGGAATTTGTCGATGGCGGGTGGAGCATCAAGAAGCTTAATAAGCTGATCGTGATGTCAAACACGTATCAACAGGCTTCCGTCCATCGCGAAGATGCGGCAAAGGTGGATGAGCGAAACAGGTTGCTCTGGCGCTTTCCGCGCACTCGCCTGGAGGGAGAAGTGATTCGCGATTCCGCACTATTCGTCGCTGGAGCACTGAACGAAAAAGTTGGTGGGCCGAGCGTGTTCCCGGTTCTTCCCGAAAACATGCCGGCACCGAGAGGCGGATGGTCGAATAATCCCGGAGACGACCAGAATTACAGAAGAAGCGTTTACATCTTCGTCCGCCGTAATACACCATATCCTCTCCTGAAAGCACTCGATTTCCCGGATACGACCATGAGTTGCGGTCGACGCGACCAGACGATTACCGCTCCGCAGGCTCTCTCGCTTCTTAACGACCGTGCTGCGATAGATTGGGCGCAAAAGTTTGCCGGTCGGGTTATTTCGAAGGCAGGCTTAGATGCAAGAGCGCAAGTCGATACCGCGTATCAGTTAGCGTATTCCAGGAAGCCGGATGGCTGGGAGACCGACACCGTATTGACCTTCTTAGAGAAGCAGAGCGGGCGTATTCGAAGCCGCATCGAAAAGGGCGAGCCCATCGCGCTGCCCGCCGTTACCAACATGCCCGCGGGCGCCGAACCTGCTCGCCTAGCTGCCCTGGTAGATTTCTGCAACACGATATTCAACTCGAACGAGTTCGTCTATCAGGATTAGTTCGGAGGTTTTTGCAATGAAGAGACTCACGAAGTCTCATTTCCAACAAGTGACTTCACGACGAGACTTCCTTGCAAACGCGGGTGGTGGTGTTGGCGCGTTAGCTCTTGGCTCCCTGTTGGCCAGCGATGGCTACGCCGCTGCAGTCAAGGGTAAGAATCCGCTTGCGCCTAAGCAACCCCATTTTTCACCGAGAGCCAAGTCCGTCATTTTTCTGTTCATGGAGGGTGGGCCCAGTCACATTGATTTGTTCGATCCGAAGCCGGAACTGAAGCGACTTGCAGGTCAGCCTCTGCCGCCGTCTTTTGGCAAGGTGATTACCGCGATGGGTACCAGCAACAACACGCTGATGCCAACGCAGCGCACGTTTAAGCAGTATGGACAAAGCGGCCAATGGGTTTCCGATTGGTATCCCTATATCGCGCAACACATGGATGACATATCCGTGCTGCGATCTTGTCAGGCCGATGGATTGAATCATGTTGGATCGGTTTGTCAGATGAACACGGGCTCAATTCTGGCAGGCCGTCCTTCGCTTGGTTCCTGGGTTCAGTATGGACTTGGCGCCGCGAACGAGAATCTACCGGCATTCGTTGTGCTGACAGACGACAAGGAAGTCATCGGCGGTCCCAGCAACTGGAGTAATGGTTTTCTTCCAGCGACGTATCAAGGGACGCTCTTCCGTAATGAGGGCCCGCCGATACTGGATGTGCTGCCCCCGAAAACTGTCGGTGATGACCAGCAACGCGGAAAACTCGATTTGCTTGCGTCGCTTAATAGTTACTTTGGCCGTGACAAACAAGCCGATCTCGAACTTGAATCTCGTATTCAATCGTATGAACTCGCGTATCGCATGCAGTCCGCGGCGCCGGAGGCAGTTGACCTTACGAAGGAATCGGAAGCCACTAAGAAGCTTTACGGGATGGATGAGGAGATTACCGAAAAGTTTGGGCGAAATTGCTTACTTGCCCGTCGTTTGGTCGAGCGGGGGGTGCGCTTCATCGAACTCTATTGCAGCAGCGGCAGCGGTTGGGATGCCCACGTGGATATGGAGGAAAACCATTCCAAAAACTGCAAGATCTCCGATAAGCCCATTGCTGGTCTGTTGACCGATCTCAAGGCCCGTGGGTTGCTGAACGAGACCCTGGTTGTTTGGGGCGGCGAATTCGGACGAACTCCTTTCAACGAAAAAGGCAAGGGCCGAGATCATAATCCGTGGGGATTTACGATGTGGTTCGCCGGCGGCGGGATTAAGCCCGGGCAGACGGTGGGTACTACTGACGAGCTTGGCTTGCGCGCGATTGAGCGTCACGCTCATGTACACGACATCCACGCGACGATGCTTCATCTGATGGGAATGAACCACGTCAACCTGACTTATCTGCACAACGGTAGGGCTGAGCGTCCCACGATTGTTTCCGGGAGCGTGGTGAAGGAACTGCTGGCCTGAGCAGGCCGTAGCGCGATTGGAGCCAATCTGATATAACGGGCTCGAATGAACAGACGATTGTTGTTGATCTTAGTTCCCGCGCTCTTGCTCGCCGCCGGGCCGGAAGACGCTATCAAGCAAGCTGAGAAGGATTGGGCTGGCGCAGTTGTGACAAAAGACTATGCCGTGCTCGATCGTGTCCTCTCGGACGATCTTGCCTACACTCACTCGGACGGCCGATTGGACAGCAAGTCCGAATTTATCGAGGCGCTGCGAAGTGGGAAGCAAGCCTACAATGCTGCCGAGCATGAATCCATAGACGTAAGGCTGATCAGCAAGGATGTTGCCCTTGTTCGAGCGAGGTTGAAAATGACGGCTGCGGTGGCAGGGCAATCAGCTACGCCCGCGAACTTTAGTGTCCTGCGCGTTTATAAACTCTTGAATGGCAAATGGCAGCTTGTAGGCCATCAATCCGCTCGACTCGCGAAGTAACGATCTACGCCTTGGTTGTGGGACCATATCACGCATGCGCTACGCCGGTGCCCTTTTACTACTGCTTCAGCTAGGCTGGGCTCAGCCGACGATGTTTCCTCCCGTACGAGGTACGCGGGAAATGGTCGCGGCTGCGAACAATTTTGAAGTTGAGGCTGGATACCGGTTGCTGACACAAGGTGGCAACGCGGTGGATGCCGGTGTTGCCGCAGTACTTGCTGCGGCTGTAACGGAACAAGCGCGATTTGGCTTGGGCGGCGAGATGCCGCTATTGCTGAAGATGAAGGGTAAGCCGGTAACAGCGATCAGCGCTGTCGGAACTGCTCCGGCGCTGGCCACCGTCGAGGCATATCGAAACCGCCCAGTCGAAGCTTGGGAGAAGGCCTCGAGGATGCCTCCCATTCCCGTGCAGGGAATTCGAGCGGCCATCCTACCTGGGGCTTTTAGTGGATTGCTACTTGCCCTCGAGAAGCATGGAACGAAATCGTTCGCGGAAGTTGCGGCTCCGGCGATCGAGTACGC
>DASQLD010000473.1:0-10315 GCA_035630195.1 Bryobacteraceae bacterium | reverse complement strand
TCAACAATCCAAACACTAAATCGACCTGTGGTTGCGGCAGCTCGTTCAGCGCCTAACTCAAATCGGAAAGTTTTAGCCCGGGATGCCGGCCTTCGGGCCTGCCCCGGGCTTTCGTGTGTCCACGCTCGACAATCATGCTGGAAAATCTCCTCACCGAACAGCGCAACCTCGAATCCGAAAAAATCGACATTCTCCCTACATCCGAAGTTCTGCGCATCATAAATGACGAGGATCGCAAGGTCGCCGAGTCCGTCTCCGCCGCTATCCCTCAGATAGCACTAGCCGTTGACGGCATCGTAGATCGGTTTCGATCGAGCGGTCGGCTCTTCTACATTGGCGCAGGCACCAGCGGGAGGCTCGGGGTCCTCGACGCGTCGGAATGTCCGCCGACCTACAGCGTTCCTTACGAAATGGTCCAGGGCATAATGGCCGGCGGTGAGGCAGCCCTTAGCAAAGCAACCGAGGTCAGCGAGGACGACCCTGATTCGGGCGAGCGCGACATAGAATCTAGAGGATTCACCTCCAAAGACACCTTAGTCGGCATTGCCGCGAGCGGACGCACACCCTATGTTCTGGGAGCAGTCCGCGCCGCCAGAAAAATCGGAGCCCTCACCGTCGGAATCGCCTGTGTGCCGGGATCAGAGCTTGCCCAGGCAGCGGAAATCGGCATCGAACTCGTTACAGGACCCGAAGTCGTGACCGGATCGACACGAATGAAGGCCGGAACGGCGACCAAGCTTGCGCTCAACATGATCACGACGGCCTCGATGATCAAGCTCGGGTATGTGTATGGCAACCTGATGGTGAATGTGCAGCCGAAGAATGAGAAGCTGCGGGATCGGGCGCGACGTATCGTTCGTGACGCTTCGGGCGTGGATGACGAAACGGCAGAGAAGCTCCTGACAGACGCCGGGGATGTCCGCACGGCAATCGTGATGGCAAAACTCGGTGTCCCGCGAGAACGTGCGGCGGCTCTGCTCAAGGCGAGCAGCGGAATCGTGCGAAAGGCTCTTGAATGGAAAAACTCCTAATCGAAGGCGGCATCAGACTCGAAGGTGAAATACATGCGAGCGGTTCAAAGAACGCGGCCCTCCCAATTCTGGCAGCCTGCGTTCTGACGAACGAGCCGATCATACTGCACCGAATACCCCGAGTACGCGACATCCGGACCATGGAAAAGCTGATGACACACGTCGGCGTCAGGATGACGAAGGAGCCGAACGGTCCCCACCATATTCAGTGCGCCAACCTGGCCGAACCCACGGCTCCTTACGAGCTCGTAAAAACGATGAGGGCTTCAAGCCTCGTCCTCGGACCATTGGTAGCCCGCTGCGGACGCGCTCGTGTATCGATGCCCGGAGGGTGCGCAATCGGGGCGCGGCCCATCAACCTGCATGTGGCGGCTCTCGAGCAACTCGGCGCGAGCATTCATCAGGAACATGGCTACATCGAAGCGGTCGCTCCCGAAGGACTGAAAGGCGGGCGTGTCTACTTCGATCGCATTACCGTTACCGGTACCGAAGACGTGCTGATGGCGGCGACCCTGGCGGACGGCGAAACGGTTATCGAAAATGCCGCGCGGGAGCCGGAAGTCGTCGATCTGGCCAACATGCTGTTGAAGATGGGGGCTAAAATCGAGGGCGCAGGAACTTCCACGATTCGCGTCCAGGGTGTCGCCAAATTGCATGGAGTCGAGCACGAGATCATCGCAGACCGCATCGAGGCCGGTACATATATGATCGCGGCCGCAATCACCGGAGGCGAGATTCTTGTAACGGGGTGTGTCCCCGAACATGTCGGCGCGCTCATCACCAAGATGCGGCAGGCGGGAGTCGACGTGATCGAGGAAAGCCCGACGTCCGTCCGCGTGCGATCAACTGGAACTCTCCGCGCAATCGACATCCAAACGGAGGAATATCCCGGCTTCGCAACCGACTTGCAAGCGCAGTACATGGCCTTGATGACATGCGCCGAAGGCATCTCGTTCATCACGGAGACGATCTTTGAAAACCGGTTCATGCACGTGCAGGAACTCGTCCGAATGGGCGCGAACATCCGCATCGAAGGCCGGCAGGCGATCGTCGCCGGAAAAGCCAATTTGACTGGCGCGCAGGTCATCGCATCGGATCTCCGAGCTAGCGCTTCGTTGGTCCTCGCAGCACTCGCTGCAAAGGGAGAGACCGTGGTCGACAGGGTGTATCACATCGATCGCGGCTATGAGAACATAGAGGGCAAACTATCCCGGCTCGGGGCCCGGGTAAAGAGAATCGACGATAATCATGAGCTTACAAGCTAAGAAGCACAATCAGGCGTTTCTCGATCTTGTCAATGATGCTAAGTCACGGGTTCGAGAAATCAACATCGATCAATATCAGCAGTTGAAGTCCTCTGGAGCGGATCACATCCTTGTCGATGTGCGCGAGGAAAGCGAGTGGGCGGCTGGACATGCAGCCGGGGCTAGGCATCTCGGCAAGGGCGTCATCGAACGAGACATCGAAAAAGAAATTCCGGATCAAAGCAAGACGCTGATACTGTACTGCGGTGGCGGATTCCGCTCAGCGTTGGCGGCGGACAATCTTCAGAAGATGGGCTATACCGATGTAATATCGCTCGATGGTGGTTGGCGCGCCTATACAACAGCTGGCCTTCCCGTCGAGAAATAATCTTCAGATCGTCACGGACACTGTCAGCACATCAAAGAAAACGCCGACCCGTGAAGCCGGGCGCTTGAAGCTCCTCCCTCAGAATGACCAGCTCAGGCTGGTGTACCCGGTATTCGCGTGATAGTTCTGTATCGGAAGCACGACCTCGCTGTAGCCGTAACGCTGGTAACCGGCGTTCCACCGCAGTTCCTGAACCACCTGATCGGACTTATTAAGCTTTTGGTACATGCGAACCGATACGCGTGCCATCGGCGAATCGAACGTTAGAGGATAGGTCTGAAAATTCAAGCGGCTGATGACGGCTTCATCGCTGCCGGCATCCTGTGTACGGACATACCCCCCGAACAAGTCCACACGTGGACCGAACGAGTAGCGCACGCTGATCGTTCCGGAATGGATATTGCTTATGTAGCGTGAGTAATCGTTCTGGATAAACGCGTTATTGAAGAAATAGGCGATACCACTTAACGTATCGAGGTGCAGCTTGCTGTAACTGGCGTCGATCCCGAAAGAGGCTTGCGGCGACCAGGAGAAATCCGCTGAGTATGTACGGGCTTTTGAACTGTGTGAGAAAAGCGAAGCCGAATTGAAGTTGTAATTAGTTCGAACGTTCCCGCCGAAAGCAAAGGATCGCGCCTTGTATCGAACTCTTCCGCCCAGCACATGATAGTTCTTCTCGCTGGTCGGAAAGATCGGCAGATCTGCCCGCCCCACCTCTGCTTCCGCGATGATCGTGAGGGCCTTCACCGGCCGTACGCGGACGCCGAACCGACCGGCGTGCAGCGTGTTGTTCTGCTCGTACTCCGTACGATCCGGCACGATGTCGCCAAAATCTAACTGCTGTACAGATCTAACGTCGCGCGTCGAATATTGATACCCACCGAAAAGTCCCAGCATCGAGGAAACGCGATAGTTGGCTTCGGTAGCGGTCGACAGCGTTTGAATCCCGAGATACTGAAAGTGGATCAAAGATCCGAACGTTTGCGAGTTATTGTATTCGTTGTAAGTGCCGTCACCGTCCATTCGCGTGGAATGAAAGGAGGTGTGATTAACAATTGTCAACGCGTCAGAAGGATTGACGGTGGTCGTCAAATTAGCCGCAAGTACAGGTCTACGGCCGTTGCCGGCGACCAGGACCTGCCGGTTCAAAGCGCCTCCTAGACGATCTGTTCCAACTGCCATCTCGTCGAACAGAAAGTTACGCCTCGTACCTGCGTATGTAAACCGGCCATTAATCCCAAAGTGCTTCGTTTGTTCCCGGGACAGATGGACACGCCAGTTATCGGTACTGCCGTGATACGGCTCATCACGTCGGAACGATGTAAGAGTCGTATCGTCGGTGATATTGTTGCCAGGTTGCGACCCCGAGGTATTCCGCGTATCGTCACGAAAGAATTCCCAACCCCGCTGCACCGTCATTCGCAATCCCGCAAGTTCCATTTCGAGACCGACGCGATACTCATCCTGCAGACGACGAACGTCCGCGAACAGAGGAAACTCGTCTCCCCGATGCTGATCAAACAAATTAACTGTCGAGAGCGCGGGTCCGCTCTGGCTATTGCGGGAATAACCGGCGAAAACCCGAAAACTGGATTGAGGAAGCAGAACGATCTGGTGGTCCTGCAGACGCCGGCTTGTATCCATCAAGTGCTGACCACCAAGAATCAGCGCAGGATTGTAATAGTCATTCTGACGCCAGAGCATGTCATAACGATAGAGTTGATTTTTCTGGACGCGCAACGAAGCGTACTGATACGGATCGTTGCCCAGGCCTTGTGTGTTCAACAACAACTCATCGAAGTATTTGCCGTGGCCTTCCTTCGAATGAACTGAAAGACTGCTTCCGAGCAGGCGAACTCCATTGCCGAAGTTGACGTCGCTACGATACTTGCCGAGATTCCCGCTAACGTCTCGGAAACGATATCCGAACTCGAAAGAGTTGACAATGTTGTACCCATCCAGATCCTCGCCCCGACGCGAGCCGACCTGCGATTCCGTTGGAGCGATCGTGGGCTGGCTCAGCGCGCTGGCGGCAGTGAGGACGCCAAGGACAAACAGACGATTCGGTGTGTTTGTGATCATGACGTTACCTCAGAAACCGTTGATCGGCATTGCTGCCGTGGATGCGCACGTGGCACGTAGTGCAATTCCGATATTTCGGATCGGCCATATTATGCGATGGAGACTGAGTGGGAATGCCTTCGCCGGTACGGCCAAAACCGCTCTGACCGGTATGACATTCGAGACACAGGGTGAAGAGCACGGGACGCTTCAGCAATCGGGCGTTCGTCGAACCATGGGGAGAGTGGCACGACTCACAACCGTCCACCCGTACTGCAACGTGTTCGAAAAGGAAGGGGCCGCGTTTGTCGGTATGGCACCGCAGACAGGGCTGCTCGTTGACAAGCCCCTGATCCACCATGCGCGGCCGGGCGCTCATCCGCCACGTCGGAGCAGGGGCGCCGTGCGGATTATGACAATCGCTGCACGTCATCACACCTTCGTTGACACGGTGCTTTGACGGCATGTTGAACTGTGCGCGCACCTGGGTATGGCAGTCGTAGCAGAGGTTTGTCTGTTTCTTCGCCAGCAGGAATTTCGGAGTCGGAGATCGGTGAATGGAGTGACACGAGGAACACACCACGTCGTTCTGCGAGTGATCCGACCGGCGAATATCGGCACGACTGATGTCCTTCCCGTGACAGGAAAGACAGTTATCGAGTGTCGCTTTCGGAGACAACTCGCTAAACGCAATAATCGTCGCCTTCCCTCCCCGAGCCTCTACGTGGGCTTTGCCGGGACCGTGACAGCTTTCGCAACCCGTCCTATCTGGCGCGGCGGTTCCCGAGGCGAGCGACTTGTAATGCGGGTTTTTATAGAAGTTTAACCAGACGTCCGGATGGCAGGTCTTGCAGATGGAACTGCCGACGTATTGCGGGAAATTCGGATCGACTCGGGTTTGCAGCGGCCCAGTCTGCGCCCAGGCCGCCATCGCAAGGAAGATAGTCGTTGTGAACGAGCGCACCTTCACATTATGCTCAGAAGTCCCGACGATATCATTGATCCAGCCGTTCACGCCGGATCAGGCGCCGGGGCGTTGATGTCCTTCGGAAGCTCGTGTAGTCGTGAAGATCGAAACGAACCGAATTTTTCGGTTCGTTTCGCCTTCAGACCACCGCCGATCGCCATAGCCGCATGTGGACACTCTTCGTGAGTAAGGCAATATCGGTCAGGTCCTGGGAACGGGTGCTCTTCGCCCGCACCTCTGAAGACCCGACCACCCCCGCCCCGCGATTCAGGCCCCTCTGCATGAGCCACCCGTCCTTTGGACTCCAGCTTAATGGCCTTGCTCGATGTGGGCAAACGATGAACGCGCGATCTGCTTCCGGGAACGTCGGCAGACTGAGTCGTTGAAATATGGTCCATTCACAGGTGTTCCCTCCGTGCTGCAGAACCTGATATAGGCCGCCTGGTTCAATAGAATTCGTGAATGGAATCTCGGCTCCGGAAAAACTCGATCCCGCTAGGCAGCCATCAGGCCTCGGATATATTGCGCAAAGCAGCCGCGTCAGCCTCAGCGGCGCTCAAGAACTGTCGCCCCTGGAGCGCCAGTTGGAAGCGGTCTTTCACGCCGGTCTTTTCGAAAATGTGCATCAGATGCACTTTTACGGTACCCGGTGTAATCGATAAAGCTTCAGCGATTTCTTTATTCTTCAGACCACGGCACACAAACTCCACAATCTCTCGTTCGCGGCGGGTGATGCGAAGCACGCCATTTCGGCGCGGAAGAACGCCTGTTGCTGGCCGTAACGCGCTCTCCAGGTAGATCGATCCGGAAGCAACGGTACGCAGGCACTCGATTACGATGGACACCGGTTGGGTCTTGCGAATGATCCCTTTGGCGCCCATCTGGAGAGCGCGAAAGGAATCCATTTCACTCAGTTCTCCGACCCAGAGCACAATCGCCACGCCCAGTTCCGCTTCTCGAGCCTGACTGAGCAAAGGCAGGATCGACTTGGCCGAAAAAGGTTGACCGATGAAGAAAATATCGGCGGGAGTACCGGCGAGTTCGGCAATGGCTACGCCCATATCGGACGCTTGACCGACGATTTTGAGATCGTCGCACGCGTCGATAATTCGTTGCAGCCCTTCAACCAGTACTGGCTGGTTCTCACACACGTAAATCGTGACTGAATGCACTCTTATTCCTACACGGTGTTATCGGCAGGTAGGAGGTAGGATTTTAGGTCGCAGTTGGGGTGATGGCGCCCGCAGCGGGGCGCCTGGCGAAGAGCTTCCCGTTCCGCCTTCTTCCATGTTTGCCGTTAGTCACTAAGGAGTGCACGGGGCGAGCGCGTTTCACTCTTCAATGTGCCCATTCTTGATTTAAGCAGTAGTAAGGCAACGGCGCAAAATCCGATGTGTCGTCACCACATAAGGAGGTCTGCCAAAAAATCCGATAGTTCAACAAAGTTTAGTGGCAACCCTGGCAGGTGAACTTCCGGCCATGGCAAACGACGCAACTTTGCTTGTCCTTGGGAGTCTTGGTGGAACTATGACGATCGATCCAGTCGTTTGTGTGGGAGGCCGGTTTGAGATGCGGGCCTTCTGTGTGGCATTTTGAACAACTGAACGGCGCATCGATGCGGTCATGGCACACGAGACAGTCCGCCATATGCGGAAAGAGTGCGAGAGTAACGTCGTCGGACCTATCCATGCCTCGATGACAGGCGGTGCACGAATTGCTCGTCTTGAGTTCTTGGAGTTGTATGCTCGCCGGATTTCCGAGGTACGTCTTGGCCTCAATGGCCTTTGCGATTGTCGGCCCGATGTTATCCAACTTTGCGTGCAGGGAGTGATTAAACTTCGTGACAGTCAGCTTGCGAGGAGTTTTGACCTCTTTCGAATCCTTGTGGCAGCCGGCGCAAAGCGTGCGACTCGGAAGAAGATTGTCTTCCGCTTTAACACTCTTTGTGGCCCGGGTATGGCAAACCGCGCAAGTAAGCTTTTGTTGAAGGTGAACTCGGTGGGAAAAGGGTGCTGCCGCGGCCAGGCTCACGGCCAGCGGCAGCAGCCAAACTAGTTTTTGTAGGAAATGCGCCAAATCTTGTTGCCGCCGTCGTCGCTCACCAGCAAACTACCATCTTTCATGATCATGATGCCGGTAGGACGACCCCACACCTCTCGCTTGTCCGGTCCGAGCATCCAACCTGTGAGGAACGCTTCCGGAGGTCCTGCGGGCTTGCCATCCTTGAATGGCACGAACGCGACAGACTGTCCAACACGATTCGCCCGATTCCAGGATCCATGCAAGGCCAGGAAAGCTCCATTTCGATACTTGGCTGGAAATTGCGATGCGGTATAAAACTTCCAATCGATAACCGCTACGTGCGCTCCCAGTGAAACATCCGGCACAATCGTCTTCTTCACGAGTTCCGGAGCCTTACCCTTATTGCGGGGGTCTTCGTTAGGACCGAAGTAAGCGTATGGCCATCCGTAAAAGCCACCCTGTTTGATGCTCGTGAAGTAATCGGGAACTAGGTCGTCGCCGAGCCGATCCCGTTCCTGAATGGATGCCCAAAGCGTGTTAGTTCCCGGCTGGAAATAGATAGAAGTCGGGTTGCGCGTACCAGTCGCGAAAAGCTCGCATCCCGTTCCATCGGGATTGCAACGCAAAATGGCTGCGCGGCGCTCGGGTTCGCCCGGATCCACGTTCGATTCCGAGCCGATGCCCAGATACAGTTTTTCGCCTTTCGGGTCGAACGTCAAACTGCGCGTCCAGTGTCCCTTGCCGAATTCGTGCATCGGGACAATTTCTTCGCCCTTGCCCACGCTAACAGCCTTCGCATCGTACTTGTAGCGTTTCAGCGATGTCGTTTCTGCGACATATAAGTAGTCTTTCCAGAACGCCATGCCGTACGGCCGGTCAAGCCCTTCAATCAATGCCCTTCTTTGACTGTCGGCTTTGTTGTCATTGTCCTTATCAGAAATCACGGTAACCTTCCCGTTGGTGACCGATTCCGTAACAAGGATCTCGCCAGTAGGCGTGTATAACATGATGCGCGGCTTATCGAACCCCGAGGCGAACTCGGCGATCTGAAAACCTTGGGGTAGGCGTAGCTGCGCGCCTTCTGGCCGGGCGACCACTTGCGGCCCGTTCTGTACCGAAGGACTGTGAAACGGCGGCGGTAGCTTTACTTCAGCGGCTGCGGCCACCGCAACAACGGCAAAGAAAGTGGATTTCAGTTTCATGGCCAGTGAGTCCAGTTTAGCGAATTGATATGTCAGCCTACTTACTTGCGGTAGGAGACCCGGTAGATCTTATTTCCGCCGTCTTCGCTTACAAGCATGCTGCCGTCGGCTAGGACCGTGACACCGGTTGGACGGCCCCAAACTTCGCGTTTGTCGGCGTCGAACATGAAGCCGGTGAGGAAGTCCTCCATCTCGCCCGCAGGCTTGCCATTCTTGAATGGCACGAAAACGACGGAATATCCGACACGTTTCCCTCGATTTGAGGACCCGTGGAGCGCCAGGAACGCGCCACCATGGTACTTGGCTGGAAACTGCTTACTGTTGTAGAATTTCCAATCGATCACGGCTGTATGGGCTCCGAGTGAGAGATCCGGCACGATCGTTTTCTTCACGAGATCCGGTCGCTGACCTTTGTTCTTGGGATCTTCATTCGGGCCGAAATACGCGTACGGCCACCCATAGAAACCGTCCTCCTGGATTCGGGTCATGAAATCCGGGACGAGATCGTCACCCAACCCATCTCGCTCCTGAACGGTCGCCCAAAGGACGTTCGAACCTGGGTAGAAGTAAATCGATGTGGCGTTCCGGAGGCCGCTCGCGTAGGTTTCACATGCGGTTCCATCCGGATTACACTGCCAGATCGTCGCCCGCTTTTCCGGACCTCCTGGATCGGCATTTGTTTCCGAGCCCACGCTCATGTAGAGCTTCTGCCCCTTGGGATCAAAGGTGATGGAGCGTGTTGCGTGTCCCTTACCGTAGTCCTTCATGGGGATGATTTCTTCCCCAGGACCAACGGAGACCGTCTTCGCGTCATATTTATAGCGCTTGAGCGAAGTCGCTTCGGCGACGTACAGAAAATCCTTCCAGAACGTCATCCCATAGGGACGGTCGAGACCCTGGATCAGAACCTTTCGCTCGGTGTCAGCCTTTCCATCCTTGTTCTTATCGAAAAGAACGCTAACCCGGCCATTCGGGATGTACTCGGTTACCAGAAGCTCGCCGCCTCGTCCTTGCAACATGATTCTGGGTTTTTCAAGGGAGGACGCGAACTCTTCCACCGTGAAGCCCTGTGGGACGCGTAACTCAGCGCCCTCGGGTTTAGGAACCAGTTGCGGTCGGTTCGTATTAGAGGGTGTATGGTATGGAGCTGGAAGCTTTACGTCCGCTGCGCATAAAGCGACGGCGGCAAACAGGAATGGCGCGATCGATCTCATTTCGTGCACCAGTGTATCGAACACCGGACGCGCTCGAAAAGAGTCGTTTAGTCCTTTCGACGGCGTTTACGAAACGAAGCCAACCCCCAAAGCAGCGCGCTTCCCACCGATGCCAAAGTCAAAGGCTCAGGAGTAGCGATGGGATCCGAGGAGGCGATATAGTTCATGGGAACCACGGTGCTCGAG
>DASQLD010000472.1:0-5531 GCA_035630195.1 Bryobacteraceae bacterium | reverse complement strand
CACACCCGAATCACTTGCGGCCGGGTTTCAATAGACGGCATAGCGATACAAATTTGCTTGTGACTGTCAATCAACTATGCTGCCACCACGATCCGTTCCATAACCGCGAAGGCGGCTATAGCGACAATCCCCGTTGCCTCGGGCCTGAGTCTAGGATCCGGTACCCCATGTCCGCATAACCCTTTAACCGACGCTCGTACATTCGTGCCAGCATCCTGACGTTCGCGTCAACGTAGTCGTACACCTCGACGATCCGCTTGTTGTCGTGCAAGCGATGAAGGCGGCCCACGTACTGCTGGAGTGTTCCTTTCCACGAGATCGGCAGGGCGAGAAACAACGTGTCTAGGCGCGCGTCATCGAAGCCCTCACCGATATAGCTGCCCGTCGCGAGAATCACTCGCTGCTCGTTCTTTGATACCGCTGCCAACTGCTCCGCAATCTCACGATGCTGTTTGCGCCCCAAACCGCCCTTCAGAACAAATACGTTCTTCACCGACCCCGAAAGCTTCTCCGCAAAGTGACCCAAGTGTTCGGTCCTTCCGGTCAGAAGCAGCGGGCTCCGCCCACACTGCACCGCCCGAATCAAATCCGCCGCGATCACATCGTTACGCACCTGATCGTTAACCAAGGCGGCGTATACATCCTGAATTGTGATCTCGGTCTGCTGGTCGGACATGCGGAAATCCGTCAGGCGAGGTATGACGACGTGCTCGAAAGGGGTCGACTCAGTCATCGTGCGGGCGTTCATCCGATAGCGAATCGGCCCACACTGCATGAAAATGATCGGGTGGTGACCGTCCTTTCGCGCCGGAGTCGCCGTCACCCCGACCACATATCGGGCCTTCACCTCTCTCATCACCTTTTCGAAAGTGAAGGCTGAGAGGTGGTGACATTCATCAACGACGATGTGTCCGTACTCCGCAACGAAGTCCTTTACCGCTTGCTCCTGATACAGGCTCTGAATGACGGCAACATCGATTCGACAGGTCCGTTTCGTCTTCCCGCCACCTATTTGCCCGATCTGCTCGACCGGCAATTCTAGAAACATCGCCAGACGCTCCCGCCACTGGTCGAGGAGTTGCTGCCGGTGCACCAGGACGAGGCTGGGCACATTTCGCTGAGCAATGAGCCAAGCCGCAAGAACCGTCTTGCCGAACGCTGTGGGGGCACAGATCACTCCCTCGTCATGGACGATCACCGATTGAGCGGCTTCTGCCTGATGCTCCCGAAGTATTCCACGAAACTCGACACCGATGGGCGATCCGGAGTACGTTTCATCTAGAATCGTCGCCTTCACCGAGTGATGCTGAAGCAGCTCGAGAGCATCTGCCAACGAACCCCTTGGCAGTGCAATGTGTTGTGGCAAATCATCGCCGCACCCGATCACCCGCGGCTTATCGTACGTCGAGAGGCGCATGGCTTGAGCCTTATAGAATTCAGGATTTTGGAATGCCGCAATGCGCAGCAGACGGTTTAGCATTGCGGCCGGCAAGCCCTTCTTCGCGACGTAGACGAGATTGGCTCGCGTGATCTCAACAGATTTCGGAAACGGACCCCGGATTGGGAAGTCTCTCCGTTTTTTGGAAGGGGGCAGCGTCCACGGATCAGGCGTCTCATCATCCTCTGCTAGGCTGATGCGGACGCCAACAAGGTCCCCCTTCCGCTGTGCCTCATCGACCGTCCGTTCGGCATCAACCCGCCTCATTCGCCGGACAGATGACAGAAACGCCCATTGATCGGGATGGGGTTCCAAATGCTCATCCAGAAACACACTGTTGCCCAGGTCTCGACTAGCCTTTTGAAGCGGCAGCGCGATCAGGTTTCCGAAGCCACCCTTCGGCATGGTGTCTTGATTGGGGAAGAATCGATCGTACGAGTCCAGGCCGATCTGATGGCGGCGCTCCATTGTGCGCGTAAGTAGAGCGCAGCCTAGCTTGCGCGCAACGAGAGCAGGCACTGCAAATCAAAGAAGATCCAGATGTGGCCACCCTTGCCCGATCTTGATCTTTCCAATGAGGCCCGGACCTTCCATTCTCGGCAGGTCTCCAGGAAAGCATGACAGTCGTACTCCCACGTCGCCTTGTCAAAGTCGGCTGCGAGGAACCAGCAGGTTTCGTCCCGCAGCAACGGGTAGATTCCGATCACGATTTCACCTTTGAGGTGCGCCCGCACTACATCGTCCGTTAGCGGAAAATATTTCCGCGTCTCACGATCAACTCGCTGTCGGTCCTCAGGCTTTGCGGCGTTATATGCCTTCCAGTCGCGTTCTGATTTCGGAGTGTATCCCTTGCGGCCATCGGGGCTCTCCCACCTTACCGCGTACACGTCTTCACGCCCTCGAAACAGCTCTCGAAAGAGGCGGACCTTCGAGTCACTTGAAAGCTTAGAAGCCAATGAGGGCGTTGATCGGTGTTCCGGCGCCTTCAACTCAGACGGCAGTTCAATCTGATGCTCGGCGAGCAGTTGGCGAAGCCGGCGATTCTCTTCCTTAAGCCCGGCGAGTTCGTCGCTCATTGCGATTCCCCGACGCTACTCAACGTCGCCACAATCTCATGGAAACGGGCTTGAATCTGAGTAGCGGTTCTGATCGGAAATGCGAGATCTTTCGCCAAGGCCTCAAGTTCCGGTCCCCACTCCACCGGGAACGTCGCCTCGGGTGGAAAATCGTGAGTGGCACGTTCGATAAAGACACTGCGCGCCACCTGCGCTGTGGCTGCATAATCGAGTTCGCCGAGCGTATCGATGAGGATAATGTCGAGCACGTCGCGCGCTCGCCCCAACGAGAATGGCCCAGTACAAGCGTGCAGCTTTTGTGCCACTTGATGGGCAAGCTTCAAGCACCGTACTGGGGAGGTGACTGGAAGGCCCAACTCCGCTAAACCATGAACCTTGGGTTCGATTAAATCGGTATCACCGAATGTGGCGGGTCTAAGATCCACGTCGACTGTCTGCCAGGAGCGTGTCTTGTACTCCACCGCCACCTGAATGCGAACGGTATCGGCCTGCTCCAAGTCGCGGGTTCGAGATTTGACTCTGAATGTGAAATGGTCGAAGCCGACTTTCAGGACTTCGGATAGTGTCTGAAGCCGTCCCGCCCTGGTGCCTTCGATACCGATATCGAGATCCCTGGTCGCGCGGGTTCTTTGAGCAAACCTCAACTCCATCGCAACGCCGCCCTTGAGGTAGTATGTGCCCAGTATCCCGTCGGCAAGTGCGCGCTCCAGTACACCGCAGATGGCGAGGAAGGAAAGCCACCGCCTCAATCGCTCCTGATCAATGCCCTGTTCGCGGGCAACTCGCGCAAGGGTCTTCTCCAAGCGCTCCAGCGGCCGTCGGGGAGTCATGGTTTCTCCGCCTCTACTTGGGCGCGCGTCTCCTGAATGCGTGAATCGACTTTGCGACGAAGTCGCCGCAATTCAGCATCCCCAATTAAACCTTCGCGGCGCGCATCGGTAATCGCCTGACGGATGAGATCCAGTCGGGCTCCAGAATGGAGGAGATCTTCGATCGTTCGGGCGATGGTCGTTACCGGTATGCCCTCGTGTACCTGAATGTCGTCTCGCGTGATCACCTCTTGGTGGACGACAACTCCCTTCGGCTGTTGCCGGCTAAGGCGGGTCGATTTTGGTACCGTAATGTGGATGCGATCGGGATTAGCGTCGGAAATCTCGTAAACGCTTAATGCCGTCAAGTGCGATATGGCGACTTCGTCAGGCCCACGATTGGCTTTCGCCCACAGTACTGCCTCCAAATAATGTGAGAACCTGCCAGGCGGAAAGTGGGGGATTCTATAAACGCCACGGGCGGTGCGCTCCAGTCGGCCGCGTTGGGTGAGGCGAGCCAAGACAGAGTCCGTAAACCCGGACTTTCGGGCCTGATCGGCCGTTACGCCCGTCGTGCTCTTCGGCTATAGTGCCTATCGCAAACCTCGAACTGGATGAGAACATAGGGTTTGCACATCCTTCCTCACGTTCTCCGTCCGACGCTCAACACGCTTCACGCGTTGGCTGCGGCCGTGGCGGCCACCTTCAAATCGCGCGCCGCGCTCCAATTGGAGAACCTGGCACTCCGGCACCAGCTTGGCGTTCTCCAGCGCTCCGTGAAGCGCCCTAAACTGACTGCCGCCGATCGATTCATCTGGGCATGGCTGTGCGCGGTCTGGAGCGGCTGGCGGTCTGCTCTGGTCATCGTCAAACCGGACACCGTCATCGCTTGGCACCGCAAGGGCTTTCGTCTGTTCTGGACCTGGAAGGTCCGCCACGGTCGACCGGGACGGCCGGCGGTTGCGAAAGACGTCCGAGAACTCATCCGCAAACTGAGTCGCGAGAATCGGCTGTGGGGAGCACCTCGCATTCACGGCGAGTTGCTCAAGCTGGGCATCGACATCGGTGAAACCAGCGTCGGCAAGTATCTGGTGCGCCATCGCAAACCTCCATCTCAGACCTGGCGCACCTTCCTCGAGAATCATGTCAAGACCATGGTCTCGGTGGACTTCTTCACGGTGCCGACGATCACCTTCCAGGTGTTGTATGTATTTCTGGTGCTGGCTCACGACCGACGCCGCATCGTCCACTTCAACGTCACCGCCCATCCCACCGCTAAATGGACTGGGCAGCAACTGCGGGAGGCATTTCCTTTCGACCAGGTACCGCGGTATCTACTTCGTGACCGCGACGGCATCTTTGGCCGTGAGTTCCGAACAGATGTGGCTGCCATGGGAATCAAGGAGGTCCTTTCAACTCCACGGTCGCCCTGGGAACGTGCCTTTGTGGAACGCGTCATCGGCACGATCCGGAGGGAATGCCTCGATCACGTGATCGTCTTCAACCAAGCCTCTTTGTACCGGCACATGAAATCTTTCCTGGCGTACTATCACGAGTCCCGGACCCATCTGTCCCTGGTCAAGGACGCGCCGGAACCGAGGCCCGTGCAACCGTCGGAACGAGGAGCCGTTGTCGCGATACCGCAAGTTGGCGGGCTTCATCACCGGTACGAGCGGCGCGCCGCCTGAACTCTCTGTGGGCGCATCGACGCAGATCCTGCCCTGCGAAACAATTCCGCCGGGTTCCGTTAATCCCGAAAAGGCGGCTCAGCTTGTGCAATGCGGCGGATTGTAGGTGACCGCTGAGGGCATAGCGATCTTTCGTGAGTCTTCAAGCCCGCGGTGAGAATCGCGCAGACCTTTGGATTTCTGGCGTATGGCAGGAGGTCGCAAATGTCACAGATGGGATTTGCGGTAGGCACAAGTGCCTGGGATAGTCGAAATCGAAGCCATTTTCGAAAACTGTGAAAGTGCAAGATCGCGTCGCCTTGAGTTGCTGCAGCGCCTCCGGATCGAGGAGCGCCAACGAGACATGCTTGGTCAGCTCATATCCCCTGCGATTTTGGTCGAGGTACGCTACTTCCATCCGCTTGATGTCGTGCAGCAAATGATCGGCGCTGAGAAGGCCGCTCCTCCTGTTGTCCCAGTAACGTGTCTTGAGGTAAGACTTGTCCGGAGTAGTGAGAGCCAACTCGAATTTGAAGGCACG
>DASQLD010000471.1:0-6395 GCA_035630195.1 Bryobacteraceae bacterium | reverse complement strand
CATCCGCGCGGTCTCTCTACCCTTTTCTTTACAGAGATGTGGGAGAGGTTCAGCTATTACGGAATGCGCGCGATTCTCATCCTATTCATGACGGCAAGCGCTTCTAACGGAGGATTGGGGCTAGGTACGGCGGACGCGGGCGCAATCTATGGGCTCACGACGGCGCTGGTGTACATGGCTGCACTTCCCGGTGGCTGGATTGCGGATCAGTTTCTTGGCCTGAGGAAGTCGGTTCTCTACGGAGGAGTTCTCATAGCCGGAGGAAACTTCTGTCTCGTCATTCCGCACATGGCGGCATTTTATTCAGGACTGGCCATGATCGTCGCGGGAACAGGATTACTGAAGCCCAATGTGAGCGCTATCGTCGGTCAACTCTATTTACCTGAAGATAACCGGCGTGATGCTGGTTTCTCGATTTTTTACATGGGAATCAACACTGGTGCCTTTATTGCGCCGCTCCTTTGCGGCTGGGTGGCGCAATACAACTGGCGCTACGGTTTTGGCTTGGCCGGGTCGGGCATGACCCTTGGCGTGATTCAGTATGTGTGGGGATCTCGGAAACTCGGCGATGCAGGCTTGAAGGCGGCCGGAGTGAACGATCGAGTGAAATCTCGAAAACGACTCATCCTGGGACTCAGTATTCTTACAGCAATCATCGGAATCGTCGTGGCCCTCGGAATACTAGGGATGGCTACCGCCAAAGGCATTGCGGATGCGTCAGGGCTGGTCCTAGTGCTTGTTGTTGTGATCTTCTTCTCGTGGCTACTATCGTCCAAGCAGTGGACGATAGTGGAACGTAGGCGCCTGATGGTCGTGCTCGGACTTTTCGTAGCCGCGGCGATCTTCTGGTCTGTGTTCGAACAAGCGGGCTCAACGCTGAATCTATTCGCTGAACGAAGTACGAACAATCGTGTCGCGGGACATTCGTTTCCGGCGCCCTGGTATCAGTCTGTGAACGCGCTATTCCTAATTTTCCTCGCTCCAGTATTCGCATGGGTATGGATCCGGCTTGGGTCAAAAGAACCCTCTAGTCCGGCAAAGTTCGCGCTAGGGCTTTTGCTCGTAGGGCTTGGCTTTGTGGTGCTTGCAATCGGAGCATCGGCAGCGGCATCGGGAGCGAAGGTAAGTCCAATGTGGTTGATCGTCACTTACCTCTTTCATACGATGGGAGAGCTCTGCTTAAGTCCTGTCGGACTCAGCGCAATGACCAAGCTAGCGCCTGCGAGTGTTACCGGATTAATGATGGGTGTCTGGTTCCTCGCCTTGTCGGTAGGCAATTATATGGGTGGACGGATGGCGTCCCTATACGAATCCCTAGCACTCGAAACACTGTTTGGCGCTGTCGGAGCGTTCGCTGTGTTTGCCGGTCTCATTTTAGCCTTGTGCGTCAAACCGATGGTGAGACTTATGGGAGGGATGCGATGAGGTTAGAAGAGATACAAAATGCAATCACAGTGGAGGGATTCGACGGCTGGTTATTTTACGACCACCATCGTCGTGATCCCTTGGCTTATCGCATCCTGGGTCTTCCGAATCACTTACAATCTACGCGACGGTGGTACTATTACATTCCGGCGAGAGGTGAGCCCCGAGCCCTATGCCATCGGATCGAGTCGCACAATCTCGATTCATTGCCTGGTGAGAAGTTTTTATATTCACGCTGGTCGGAACAAAAGAAAGAGCTAAGTCGAATTCTCGCGCCGGCACGAATCGTTGCGATGCAGCATTCTTCAGACTGCGCGCTTCCGTACATCGCCATGGTGGATGCAGGAACGGTTGAGTTGATTTGCGGCCTGGGCATCGACGTAAGCAGTTCTGCCAATCTCGTGCAGCAGTTCGAAGCATGCTGGACAGCGACGCAATTTGAGTCACATTTGGAAGCTGGACGGAGGATGGATGGCATCCGCGCGGAGGCCTTTCAGCTGATTCGCGAGCGAACCCGAAACAAGTCAGCCCTCAACGAGTGGGAAGTCCGAAAGTTCCTGCTGGAGCGATTCGCAAGTAACAATCTTCAAACCGATCATGGTCCGATAGTTGCGGTGAACGCTAACGCTTCAGACCCGCATTATGAACCCACATCTGAGCGTCATTCCGCCGTAGGTCCCGGAGATTTTGTTTTAATCGACATGTGGGCGAAATTGTCGACGCCTGACTCCGTGTTTTATGACATAACATGGACTTCATTTTGCGGCGATTCGCCTCGATCTGATATGCAGAACGTGTTCGGAATTGTAGCGGGAGCGCGCGATGCTGCTGTTGGTTTCGTGCAGCGGTCGGTGCGGGACCGAATCGCAATAGCGGGTTTCCAGGTGGATGACGCCGCGCGCGGTCACATTGATCGGGCAGGTTTCGGCGACTACTTTATTCATCGCACGGGTCACTCGATCGGCGTCGAGGTTCATGGCGCAGGCGCGAATATGGACAACTATGAAACACACGACGAGCGCCGTTTAATCCCCTGGACCTGTTTCTCTGTCGAACCAGGAATCTACATGCCTGATTTCGGTATACGGTCGGAAGTGAACGTTTTCGTCTCAGACAAGGATGCTTGTCTGACAGGTCAGGTGCAGAGAGAGCTCTTGATCCTGTGATAGTCTCTGCTTTATGAAACTTACACGCCTGTCTTTTCTCGGGCTGGTTGCGGTCAGTCTCTTCGCGGCCGATCCGCAGCCTGGCAAGACTACTCTCAAGGTCGGCGATATGGCTCCCGACTTTACATTGCCGGGTACGAACGGCAAGCAAGTAAAACTCTCGGATTTTCGCGGTAATAAGACGGTCGTACTTGCCTTCTTTCCGGCAGCCTTCACCGGCGGTTGCACGAAGGAGATGACCAGTTTCGCATCCGACATCAGTAAGTTTACAAGCGTTGACGCCGAAGTTCTCCCGATTAGCACCGACAATACTCCGACACTTAAGCATTGGGCGGAAGAGCTGAAGGCATCGTACACGATGTTGAGCGATTTCCAGCGCAAGGTGTCCGCACAGTATGGTGTGTTGATCCCCGACCGCGGCTTGGCGAACCGTACAACCTTCGTCATCGATAAAGACGGTAAGATCCAGCACATCGACGAAGGTTCGGCGGCCGTAGACATCAGCGGCGCAGCAACCGCATGCAGTCGTTTGAAGAAGAGCTAGCTCCCGAAGAACAGCTCATTTGGTTTGCGATATTTGTAAGCCTCGTCTTCGTTTAAGGCGATTCCAAGGCCCGGCGCATCCGGCACGCGAACTTTGCCGTTCTGGATCATCGGGCCTGATGTGCCAACGACGATGTCATCGAAGAAGGGAACGCTAGCCGAATGCCATTCGAGCGCGAGCATATTAGGTATTGCCGCGCATAGGTGGACTCCTGCCATTGTGCCGATAGCGCTGCTGATGTTGTGAAGCGTCAGATTCACGTGATGCATCTCGCAGATATCCGCAACCTTACGACCTTCCCACAAGCCTATTTTCTGAACATCTGGCGCTAGTAGTCTCAATCCATTTGTAATTAGCCGCTGGAAATCGACTCGAAAATAGTGATTCTCGCCTGTAGCTATCGTCGTTTTTGTATTCCGCTGAACTTCGCCGATAGCTTCGATGTTCTCCGGGGGGACGGGATCTTCAAGCCATAGCAGGTTGTACTTCTCAACGGCGCGACCGAGCTCGATTGCAGCCGCTACTCCGTAGTTCCAGTGACAATCGATGGCAAGGCCGACCTCGCGCCCGACAGAGTCACGCACGGCTCCTATCAGAGCAGCGGCATAGTCGATTTCCGGCAGACTAAGGTCGCGGTTGTATTCGTCCGTCTCGTACGGTGTTGGCACATCGACATCGAACTTGAGCATCGTGAAGCCACGGGCAGCCATCTCTTTGGCTCGCGCAGCGTAAGATTCCGGAGTTAGGTGCTCTTTTCGGGTGGCATCCCAACCGTGGTGCTTTAAGCTGACGACGCTCTTACGATCTTGTGCATGCTCCTGAGAGCGCACCCAATGCGGAGTGCGCGGAACCAGTAACGAAGAAATGCTCTCAAGCGCATCACCACCGTGGCAGTCGGCATATATGCGAACGAAGTCACGATACTTGCCACCAAGCAACTGCCAGATCGGCATCCCGTACTTCTTCCCTATCACGTCGAGCAACGCAGTTTCGATGCCGCAAATCGCGTGATAGGATAACCCCGGCGCCGCGTGAACGCAGCTTCCTTTCATGCGACGCATGACACGGTCGATAGAAGTTGGATCTTCACCAACAAGGATCGAGCTGAACTCGTGAATGACCCTGGTTAGTCCCGGACCAGCAAACGCTTCACCATAACCGCTGATCTTTTCGTCTGTTTCAACCTTGATAAATGTCCAGTCGTAGTTTGACTCCAGCACTGCTGTGCTGATATTGATGATCTTCATTGGGGAAAGTCCAAAATATCATGGAGGCTTCGTGCGAGTTCTAGTCACTGGCGGACAAGGGTGTATCGGGGCCTGGGTTATCAAGCGGCTTCTTGATCGCCATATCGATGTAGTGATGTTTGATATTGATGAAACGCCTAAACGGCTGCCATTGATTGCGAGCCGCCAAGAGATCGCACGAATCGCGTTCATCCGAGGGAGCGTTGAAGATATCGCGGCAGTTAAGGCGATTGTGAAGCAGGAAGGGATCACACATATCGTGCATTTGGCGGCTGTGTTGATTCCGTTCTGCCAGCAGCATCCGGTTGCCGGCGCGATGGTGAACGTGATCGGAACGCTGAACCTCTTTGAAGCGGCCCGCGATGCCGGGAGGTCGGTTCGTGTCGTGTACGCCAGTTCAGCCGCGGTCTGGGGACCTGAAGAAGCTTACGGATCCCAAGCGCTGTCAGAAGAAGACGCGCTAAAGCCGGCGACTCACTATGGTGTGTTTAAGCAAGCCAATGAAGGCAATGCCAGAGTCTTTTATTCGTTGAACGGCATCTCTAGTGTCGGCCTTCGTCCGTGGACTGTGTACGGGGTTGGTCGAGACCAAGGCATGACGGCCGATCCCACACTTGCGATTCGCGCACTGGCCAATGGAGAACCCTTTCAGATCCGGTTGTCCGGTTTTATGGACCTTCAGTATGTCGCGGACGTCGCCGATACCTTTATTGAATGTCTGCTTTCGCCACTTGAAGGCGCGCACGTCTTTAATCTGGCCGGAGAAGTAATCCACATGGATGCGTTCCATCGAACCTTAGTCGATCTGGATGCTCGAGCCGCGGAGTTGGTGACGATTTCGGGACCGCAGGTGCCAGTCGCATTCCGAATGGACGACGCACAGTTGAGGGCAAAAATCGGCAATCTACCGAAGACCTCGCTCCAGCGAGGTATTGCCGAGACGTATGAGCGATTTCTGCAGTTGAGACAAAGCGGCGCCTGAATGCACTCCGACTGAGTGAGATCACTTTTTGCGGGGTTCGTCTGCTGTTTTGCGCTATCGGCTGAATCGCCACCGCGTATTCCAGCGCCGCTCTACACGCCGTCGAGCATAGTTAACGGCGCGAGTTTCAAGGTTGGAGCGCTGGCGCCTAACACGATCGGAACACTCTATGGGCGTGATCTCGCGTTTGCGACTCGATCGCTCGGACCGGATGATCTCTACAACGGGACTTTGCCGACGACTCTTCTCGGTAGCGGCGTGCGGCTGCTGATCAACCGGACTCTCGCGTATATCTACTTTGTTTCGCCTGGACAAGTAAACTTCCTCGTACCCTCTACCCTGACGCCCGGGCGGGTTGAGATCCAGCTAGGCGTCGACGGGCGGTACGGGGAAGCCGTGCAGGTCACTTTGACCGAATTTTCCCCTGCGCTATTCCAACTCGACCCCGAAACGGCTCTGGCCACTCGCGTCGACGGTACAGTTGTCAGTGGGGATAAGCCGGCTCGGCCGGGTGACGTCGTGATTCTCTACGCGACGGGTTTGGGGGCCACCAGACCGCGACTTCCTGCAGGGCAGATCCCGTCCGGCGCGGCATGGCTCGACAAAATCGCCGATTTCCAGGTCTTCATCGCCGGTCAGGCGGTGAATCGGACGAATATTCTGTATGCCGGTGCCGCGCCGGGCTTCGCGGGCCTGTACCAGATCAACCTGCGTTTGCCGTCCGAACTCGGGAATAATCCCGAGCTTCGCATCGGATTCGGAGACGTGTTGAGTCCGGCTAATGTTCGCCTTCCGATATATGCCGGCAACCAGTAGGCCTCAAACGACGTCTACAATAAATCTTGGGCCTATGCGATCGATTGTATTTCTCTCCCTTTGTGCGCTTCCTGTGGAGATTTTCGGCCAAGCGGTTCTAAAGACAGAGCCACCTGTCGAAGCAGGCGAACTCGGGGAGAAGAAGTTCACGATCACGCCCGGAACTCGAATTCCCCTTAGCCTTATCAACAGTGTCAGTACGAAACACGCGGCAG
>DASQLD010000470.1:0-8010 GCA_035630195.1 Bryobacteraceae bacterium | reverse complement strand
TCTGGCCTTGCTTCCGACTTTTTCACTTCACCTTTTGGGTGAGCGCCATCCAATGAGCTTTCCAACGACATGTCCATTTCTACCAAACACTTCGCCCCTGATGCGCCCATCCCAACTGCCGCTTATCGGTTGAAAGCAGCTTTGGTCCAGTTACGATCGATAATCCATACGACCGCCCGGTAGCGATAATTGCATTAGGCCAGTCAGAGGAGCACATCCGCTGGTATTTCGACGTTCATCGCAACGCCTCGCTCAGACTTGCACGATGGCATCGTGGCCAAATAGTCCGTGGCATACGATCTCGTTCAGAGTTCGACGACGAGTACGTCCACTTTATTGAGGAGGCAGAAGGTTTAATGAAGACTCTTCCGCAAGACCGCGATGCTGCGATAGAAGCAAATCGGGCGACGATTGAAGGAAGACACGTGAGAGTTGTTGAGACATTCGATTCGTGGGAGGAGGCAGTCAGGTCCGCCAAATACATGAGCAAGAAATTCGAACGGACTCTCAACGCCGGCTGGAACTTGCAGATCATCGTCTTTCATGAGCATCTTTGAACGGTCCGCGGAATCGATTGCAGACGTGTAGTGTTCTCAGCTTGGTTGTGAACGGGTGGATTGTCGGCGGCCGTCAAATCTGATTTTGATGCTCTGATAGACCGATCTATTTGCCCTTGATTCGTTTGACGCGGAAGGCCGCCTGCTCGGACTCCGCAAGATTAGAAACCCCTATTTTGTACAATGCAAATGCTGTGCGTCCGGCCAACTCCAGCTAATGGAATCATTCATCGAGGATAATGGAACAGGAGCACTCGTGGAGATCAACGTCCAAGTTCCGGAAGACATCGTGAGAGAGCTTGGGTCCGATGCTAAGAGTGTCGAGAGGGCTCTGCTTGAGGGACTCGCCTTAGAAGGCGTTCGCTCTGGCCGCCTTTCTCGAGGGCAAGCTCGTCGGCTGCTCGGTTTGCCCACACGTTACGACCTTGATGGCTTTCTGAAGAGTCACGGAGTAGTAATCGAGGAGAATGTAGACAGCGTGTTGGCCGACAGCAAATCGATCCTGTCGCTCGGTCATCGATGATTGTCGTAGCCGACACCTCACCCCTCCATTACCTGGTGCTTGTCGGTGAAGTGCAAATCCTTCCCCAGTTGTTCCAGCAGGTGCTGATTCCCCGCGAAGTTTATGAGGAGTTGACGCACATCGGAGCGCCACACGCGGTCCGCGGATGGGCAATGGCGCCGCCCCAGTGGCTCGAAATTCGCTCCGTCGATTTGCGCTTGTCAGATTCCATGCCGGAACTCGATCCAGGTGAGGAGGCAGCGATTCGCCTTGCCCAGGAACAAGGTACTGCTTTTCTTCTCATGGACGATACAAAGGGGCGCCGAGAAGCCGCCAAGCGCGGCATCCGGACAACAGGCACGCTTGGTGTTCTACAGGCCGCTTCACAAAGCGGTCTTCTATCACTTCGTGAAGTGCTCCCTCGACTTCTTCACACCAACTTCTACGTTGCCAGGAATCTCGTAGACGCCCTCGTTGAAGAGGAAGATAAACGGGAACATTGATCAAGGTAATTGTTTCGTCGTGCCGGCGATACAATCTCCCCGAATCGCTTCGAGGACATGCCACGCCTGCTGGACGTCCAGTTCTCCAGACGCGTAGTTCAACGACAGAAGGTCCGGCGGAAGATAGCTGTCATACCTGTCAATGATCCGATTCGGGACGGAATCTGACAGCACGACGGGGTCGATGGGACCGGAGCCAGCGATTTCTGCGATTCGAGAGCGAAGCTTTCTGGGTTCAATGTCTTCAATAAACAGTCCTACGCCGAAACTGAGTCCTGTAAAGCCCAGAGCCTGGAGCTGGACGAGAAGGGTATTTGCCACGAGGTCGCCGGCCCAACAGAACAAGGTGCTGCCGCCTTCAAACGGAATCAAATTGGTTTGTCTCAGTTCATACTTAGCGAACTGCTCGCGCCCCTCGCGGAGCAGGGCCGCGGCTCGGTGATCCAGGAAGGCGGGGGTATCTGTCGCTTGATAGAGCCGGTACATTTCCTCATGAACTAGGCGGTGAACGCGTCCTGGACCGCCCGTAAACATCGGCGCTCTCCCACCCTGTGCTGGAACGACTTCCACCACCTTGTCTCTGTCATCGACCTGGACGACGCGCCAACGCCGACCGCCGAACAGGATGAGGCTCTTCTCCGGTATGGGTCGGCTTACGGGCAGGCTGCCCAGAACCGTACTACCATGCACAACCTTGAACTCGTCTGACGTCCAGAATGCCGTATAGAAAGAATAATGATTCACAATCTGTTCTCCCAGCGGAGCGTGCAGAAGCGTTCCATCGGCGGATTGCATCAGAATGTTTTGAGCCGCTAGTCCTCGCAAGAGTCGTGCGAACATTTGCGGGTCGATATTTCGGAAGGGGCCTGCCCCACAAGTGATTTTCCAGGCCTCCTTTGCCGTTATTCCGCCATATTGGGCCACCAGCGAAAGAACCTGCTGAATCAGAGTCGAGAGGTGCAAGCGCGCACGCGCGGGAGGCTCGCACCATCTCCTCAGAAGGAGGCTTGTTACGGCAATAGTTTGGAAGAGGTCGAGACGGAGCGTGTCTTGAGGTGCCAATTCAGTATGAAGTTCGGGCTCGGTCACGAACATTCTTACGATGGCAGGATCGCCCCTGCGACCGGAACGGCCAAGCCGCTGTCGCAGACTGGCGACGCTGAACGGCGGGTCGACTTGCGCGACGCTCTTGACTTGGCCAATATCGATCCCCATTTCGAGAGTCGACGTGCAGACCGCGGTTGCCGGGCGGTTTGGCTCTTTCAATATGGACTCGACATCCTCCCGCAAACTTTTCGAGAGACTGCCATGGTGAGCGAAGAACTCCGCAGGCAGCGATTCGACTGCGCAGAGTCGCACTAGACGGTCGGTGAACTCCTCGACACGGCGACGGCTGTTGGCGAATGCCAGGTTTTTCGAACCTCGTAAGGCCTTGAACATGTCCTGGGCAATCGCCGCTGCGGCAGTTCCCTGGTCGGTTTCGGATTCGGATCCGATATGCTCGGTCTCTTCAGCTCGGAAGAGTGTCTCCTCGTATCCCTTGATTAACATCCTGAGTTCCTGGCCAGCGGCTCCGCTCTCAACAATCTCCGTATTCGTTGCTTCTCCAGGCCGGAGGAATTCAGCAGCCAGTCGCATGTCGCCCAATGTGGCGCTCAAGCCGATCCTTGGTATTCGCCGGCACAAGGCTGTTTCAAGACGGCACAGCAACGAGGACAATTGAAAGCCCCTCTCAGTGTTGATGAAGGAATGGAGCTCATCCACCACAACGACCATCAACAGGCGAAAAGTGTTCTGGACGTAGAATCCACGCCGCACGAATATGCTCTCAAGGGACTCTGGCGTGATGAGCAAAGCGCCTCGTGGGTTCTTCTCGAAGCTGGACTTCTTTGAGGCAGCGATATCACCATGCCACGGGTGTACCGGGAGATTGCAAACCCCAAAGAGGTCCTCCATCCGATAGAACTGATCGTTGATGAGAGCCTTCAGTGGACTTATGTAGAGCGCCAGCCCCTCACCCTTCATCTTGAGAAGCTGAGACGCGATAGGAAGAAATGCAGCCTCAGTCTTGCCCGATGCGGTCGCCGCCGAGATGATGACGTCACGTTTCCCTTCCAGCACGAAAGGAATCGCCTGTTCTTGCGCATCCCTCAGCTCCGTCCAACGGCGCTGCCAAATCCACTGCTGGACCGTGGGATGAAGCCGTTTAAACGATCCCGAGGGTTCGGTCGTCATTGTCCGCTCTCAGAGCTGAAAGGATGCCAACTCGTCGGCTTCGTCCACATCCTCGGATGCGGTGTCTTTGTCTTCATTGACAGCCACGCCATCCAACAGCTCTCGCCACTCTGCCTGGCGATTTTGTTCAAGCACCGAAAGCAGGTTTACGAATGAGGTGATCGTCGTTCTCGGTGTCCGGAAGTAGGCTTCGCCAATTCGCTTCTCACAGTGCTCCATGAACAAGTGAAGGCCATCATCTGGCAGGAGATAGTTCTGAGAATCGCCCGATGCCTGTACGTGCCTGATCTTTGAGATAAGGAGGTAGAAGTCCTCCGGCGTAAGGCTCGAAAGGCGTAGGACCGGCGAGCTAAAATCCACCATCCCATCCTTCGCGAAGGTGTTCTCTGCCAACCGCGATTGCAACGCTGCGTAGCTGTACAGACCGCGTCGGGTATCCATCAGGAACTCCGGCGTGCCGCCCATAAGAACCCCCAGGCCGACCGCGGCGCCTTGCAGCGAATCATTAAGAATCCTGAGAATCTGTTCGTAGTTGGCGCACCTGGACTGAGTGTTGGCGATTTTAAAGAGATTCACCATCTCATCGAGAAAGACCATGAGACCGCTGAACCCAGCCAGGCGCACGAATCGTGTCATGAGTTTCAAGTGGTCATAGAAATTCTGGTCATCGATGATCGTGCGCACACCAAGTGAAGCTCTCGCATCGGTCTTCGTGGTGAACTCGGCGCGCAGCCATCGGATCGCATCAGCCTTCAGTTGTTCGTTGCCGGTATCGTGACCACGCCAATAGCACGCGATGACTTCAGCGAAATCGTAACCGCCCGTCATTTCGGACAGTTGTTCGAGACGCTGGTGGATAAGCGCTTCGGGAGCATGCCCATTTTGGCGGCTCTCTTTCAAAACCTCGGTGACAAAACGTTCGACGATGCTGTTCATCGCGCCGCCCTCGGCCTTTGCCCGTGTTGAGATGTTTCGCATCAGCTCCGAGTAAAGTGAACGCGCTTGCCCTCCGGACGCTTGAAGACGCCGATCAGGGGAGAGGTCGGCATGGACGGTGACCATGCGCTTCTCTAACGCGATAGAGCGAACCAGATTGAGAAAAACGTCTTCCCGGACCCGTAAGCTCCGATGACGAAACGGATCGCGGATCCACCGTCCGCGCATCTCTCAATATCCGTGAGCAGCCCCTCGATCTCTTTCAAGCGGCCTACTTGAATAAGGTGCTGGCCTATTCGCGGGACGACGCCCGCACGTAACGACTGCAGAACCGCATCTCGTTCTCTTGGGCGAATGGTGCTCACGGCTGGATCACACTCCTGAGTTGCGGATTTACTTCCAAAGGATCATCGCCTTCGAGCAGCGGCTCCCCATGCAGGTTGAGGGCAGCCTCATTTACAGCGTCAATCGCGCCCTCCGGCATCAAGCGATGTTGCGATGCGATGGTTTCCAGATCCACTCGACTCCAAGAATCACGCTCGATCAAAGACAACGTGAACCGTGAATGAGCCTCGTCAAGATCTAAGATCCGAACTTTGATGGCGACTGAGCTCTCCAAAACTGTGGCCGTTGTCATGATCTCTCCGTCATCGCTCGTGAAGATGTCGCGAAGCAGGACCGAAACTTGCTCGGACTCTATTTCCATGGCGCGGACCCGATGGAGGTCAATTCTGGGCCTCACGGCTCCCGTATTGGCCATTGGGATGGTATATCCAGGGGCCGGCTGCGCGGCTTGCATGACCACCGGCTCTGTGGCGGCGGAGTGGGTATCGGCAAAGACGCTCTTTGGGTCGAGGCCAAGTTGCCGGTACACCTTTTGAAGTGCCGTGATTTCGGCTGGCGCGATGTGCCCGTCGAGGCCGATAAGTCGCGCCAGGAATGAGCCGAGAAGTGATCGTCGTTCCGCAGGGAGCGTTTCAATTCGCTTCTTCAAGCCACTCGTTTCAGGAATAGTCGTAAGCAGCCACTTCATATACGCTTTAAGACGCAGTCGCTCGGCGTCGTTCAGATCCAGGCTCTCTGCCGCATGAGACATCAAGGCTTGCTCCTCTTCCGGCGTCACCTGATTGTCGGCGTGCGCCATAACAGCGCCGAGGTGGGCGAGTAGAGTGGAACTCGCATACGAAGCGGAAGGAGCCACCGGAGCGTGTTCAGGCAAAGGAAACAACACTATATGACTATCGGCTCTTACTTGGTGCGAACTGAATCGAATGTCGGGTTCCACTCCGTAGCCAAGGCGTGCGAGACACTGAGAAAACATCACGGCGTCTCGCTTTGAAATGTCTGTCGCCGGCAGACTGCTCCAGACTTCTCTCAGTTGCTGGTAGGTTGTGAGGGCCAGGCTGCCTGTGAACGGCAGCTTCTCAATCCATGCGCTCATCCTTTCCAACGTTGGATGCCCCCTTTGCTGGAGCAACGCCGCTGGCAAAAGGGTCAGAGCCGCTGCCGAATCACTACCATCGGGATTGCGTCCCAAATACCGGCTGTATGGATCGAGCTCGTCGGTACACTGATTCGCAAGGACGATCAGCTTTTCAATGGGCTGCTTGAGAATCGTTATATCCGAAAGATCCGGCATCGTTAGGTGCACTTCTCCAGGAAACGATGCACTTGCCGGTTTGTAGCTGGCTTTGATTGGCGTTTTGTTTGGCTTCACAACCACGCCTTCGCCAAATTGGGCGCGATAGCGAATGGCAAACAGGCGTTCCAGTTCACCGCGGCATCTGGTAGCGGGCGTTCGCTCGTAGAAAGCATCGTGGGACCTTACCCATGCCAGCGCCCAGCTCGAAGGAATCGGGCGGGCATTCTTGGCCATCCATCCCAAGCCCTTCTTAAGCGACAGGTTCGGAGATTCGTACGACTTCGTCACTGTTGGCGTGGCGCCGGCAAGCTTGTCACCGTCAATCGTGCTGGCGCTCAGGATGTCGAGAAACCCGGTTGCGTATCGGCGAAAGGACTGGTTGTGCCCATAAATCGTAAGCAGCCGCTCAACTTCCGCGCGGATTTCATCCCACTCGGTTTCCGAAACTTGGCTCTTCTCTGACAACGCCCGGCGTTCAAGTCCGTAGAAGAACAAGAACACCAGACCGAGCCTTGCACTTTGGTCCCGCCGACCATCGGAGAGCCATCGCAGGTAAGCGTACCGGGAGGATGCGGAAATGTCACTGTAGCTCGGCCAGTACGGCATGTCCTCCCCGTTGCCGGAAGCACCAACGGGCAGGCGGACATCGATCAGTGCTGGTTCGATCCCGTGCCCACCAACTTTGGTTAGACGAGTTCCCGCGTAAAGGAGTCCACCTGGAATTCGGAGGCCCTGTACCTCAATCTCCTCGCCCTTCGAAATCCAGCAGGTGCCATCTTTAGACTTAGATACCCGAGCAACCGTTGGTGGCGAGACGTGAGGAATGGCGGAGACAAAAGGCCTCGGCGGTACATGGGGGGTGGCCTCGGCTGGGGGAGTCGGCCCCGCTTCGCTTAGGCGGTCAACCGATCTATTGGCGGGGCGTGTCACCCGATAAAGAAGCCATGCCCCGCCGACGATTGCACCGACAATTGGAAACTCCATACCTACTATTACGATATCGGCAGCGCGCAGCAAAAAAGCCAGAATCTGGTGCTCACCGGTCCGAGCCATTCTGTACCCAGCCATACGCACGACCCAAACGCCCAGCACGCGGGACATCCAGGTGAACACTAGGTCGAGCGAAAGACCAATATGAACCGTCGGCACGGTACGTGTCACGCTCCCGGCCGGGAGGGGGTTCCGTGGGTGGTCGCGTGCAGTTTAGGCAGTGAGGGTTCTCTTTGCACCCATGACACTGTAAATCATTGAAAACAGGTCACTCGAAGTTGTGGAAAAACTGTGGAAATAAGCACTGGTTGCACGCTGAGTAGCGGAATTCGCTGTAAGCTATTGATTCTAAATGGCGGTGAGGGTGGGATTCGAACCCACGGAACCCGTAAAGGTTCAACGGTTTTCGAGACCGCCCGATTCAACCACTCTCGCACCTCACCTACCTTGCGGGCTCCACCTAGTGTAACAGGCTCACGCATAACGCGCATTCTTCCGCCGTCTCAGCATTTTCTAAACCGTGAATGAGCCTGAAGGTTTGAAGGTCGAGCGGGCGCAGGGTTGGGCTCCTTTGGGTGGTTTTCGGTTCGTTGGGAAAGAGAAAAGACAAAGGTCCGTCGGCGCGGTGGGAATGTGGAAAACGCA
>DASQLD010000469.1:0-5594 GCA_035630195.1 Bryobacteraceae bacterium | reverse complement strand
CGAGCACACGTCGCGCCTGTTGCGCCTCGACAAGGTGAAGATTAACCGTCAACGGCGTATCGAACGCCCGTTGAATGGCGGTCTTCGTGATCTCGTTGAACATCACCCGGAAGATCCGAGGAGCATCCTTGCCCTTGGTCTCGAGCTCTTCCTGCAAGTGCGCGCAGATGGCCTCACCTTCGCGATCCGGGTCAGCCGCCAGGTAGATGGACTCGACACCTTTGGCAGCCTGTTTCAGCTCAGTGATGAGCTTTTTCTTGCCATCAATCACCTGGTAGTCCGGACGGAAGTCAGCGTCCACCGCTACGGCGAGGTCCTTCTTTGGCAAGTCTTTGATGTGCCCGAGCGAAGCCTTGACGATGTACTGGTTGCCCAGATACTTGCCAATAGTCTTAGCCTTTGCCGGCGACTCCACGATGACGAGAGATTTAGCCATACTAGACGGTCAACAAATTACCACGAAACTTTGACGAAGTTGCGGCCAGGGAGCTGACGAACTTTCCCGAGAAGCTCCAACTCAAACAAACCCGCAATCACTTCGGATGACGAACAGTGCTCTAAAGATTCGAGCAATGTGTCAAGGTGAATCGGTTCATCCACCTTTAACCTGGAGACGATGTCTGCAGCCATTTTGTTTACCGGAAGGTCCGGTTCGTCCTCCTTTTCAGTAGCATCCGAAAGATTCGGCTGTCCGTCGACAATCAGTCGGCGCCGGTCATCGGGAGCCAGTTCTTCCACTACGTCGTTCCACTCCTGAACCAACTTTGCTCCCTGCTTGATCAACAGGTTGGGCCCCCAACTCATCTTCGAAGTGATGTTGCCGGGAACTGCAAAAACTTCGCGCTGCTGATCCATCGCCAGCCGCGCAGTGATGGCCGAACCACTATACTGCGCGCCTTCAACGATGAGAACTCCTACGCTCATGCCGCTCACAATTCGATTGCGAATCGGAAAATTCTGCGGATACGGCGGCGCCCCCATGGCAAACTCGGAGAGCACCAGTCCCTTCTCGGCGAGGCTGACTGCCAGCTTGCGGTTCTCCGCAGGATACACCAAGTCGACGCCACAACCAAAAACGGCTATGGTGTTTCCGCCAACGCTAAGGGCCGAATGATGGGCCGCGGTATCGATGCCGCGAGCCATTCCACTCACGATTGTAAGCCCCGCCGTGGCCAGATCCGCCGAAAGCTTTTCCGTGGCAGCAATTCCGTACCGGCTCGCCCTGCGTGTCCCGACCACCGCCAACATCAACGTGTCGAGTAAGTCGATCCTTCCTTTGGCAAACAATACAACCGGCGGATCATAGATTTCACGAAGCCTCGCCGGATAACGGGGATCGTTGATAGGGATGATACTCGTTCCAAACTCGGCTAATTTATTTTGTTGATCTGCGGCATCCTCGAACGCGCACCCGCTCGCGATGGACTGGGCAATCGATCGCGACAGCCCATGCCCTTCGAGTTCACCGGCTGACGCCCGAAAGATCGCTTCGGGAGTCCGAAGCTTCCGAATGAGTTGTCCGGCGTTCCGGGTCCCCAATCCCGGCGTCATCTTCAGAGCCAGCCAGTGGAGTTCCTGTTCGCGAGTTAATAAATGTGCGGCGGTCGGCATTCCTTGACAAAGTGCTGAGAAGGACGGAGAGTTCTCAGCTTGAGAAGCTTTACTCATCGCGGCCACTAGCTTTCTATCGCCGCAGATGAACGCAGATGAACACAGATTGCTCACAGAACGAATCCTTGGCGCTGTGTTCGAAGTGTCAAACACGCTCGGGGCTGGATTCTTAGAGAAAGTGTATCAGCGGGCGCTTCTACATGAACTTAAATCGATCGGTTTACGAGCCGTTGCCGAGGTATCATTCCCAGTTCTGTACAAAGGACGCTGTGTAGGAACTTACTTTGCGGATGTGCTTGTCGAAGACGAAGTTGTGATCGAATTGAAGTGCGTGGACCGCCTAGCCAAGGAGCATATGGCCCAATGTCTAAATTACCTGACTGCGTCCAGGAAGAATCTCTGTCTCCTTATCAATTTTCAAAATCCTTCAGTCGAGTGGAAGCGTTTGGTTCGTAGTGATCTGCGTTAATCTGCGTTCATCTGCGGCTAATCTCTCCGGAGCCTTAGGAGGCTTCAGCAGCCTACCCGGCAACTTGGAAAAATAGGCTAATCGCTCAACCCAGGGCAAAAGCGTGCGAACCGTCCGACCATGCAGCAGCAGGCTTCCGGCGACGAGCGCAGGATGAGGGATCGTCGTGCAGCACTTTGCACAAACATCGATTTCTCCGGCACGATTGGACGTATGAAGCCGTCGCATGTGCTGCATCGGAGCGCCGTTCCAGACTTCATCCAGCGATTGTGTCCCTACATTGCCGACCGGACTGCCATCCAACATGTAACTCTGGCAGCAGGGGTACGCGTCGCCATTGTGCTTGATGTACATGGGACCACGCCATAAGTAATGACAAGGATGCGTCCAATCCTCAGCGCTGTGCCCGCGATCGGGGCGCATCAGATTCGTCTCGTCGGCCTTGATACGAACTTGGTCGATCCCCGGCGCGTCCTTCCAGAACCGCACAAAGTCATCCACCTCATTCCAGTTCCGTTCCATCCGCACCATCTGAACAACGATCTGCACTTTGCTCTTCCGATCCGCCTTCATCCTCGCGAACCTAAGGAAGTTATCGCGCACTCGTTCAAATCGGGCGCCTTTCCGGTAATACTCAAACGACTCTCTTGTGGAACCGTCGAAACTCAACGTAATATGCTCCAGCGAGCCCGACAAAAGTTTCTCGGCGCTAGCCTCATCCAGCAGCGTCCCGTTAGTTGACAAGAGCGTGGAGATATTGTGCGCAGCGCAATATTCGATACGCGCGAAAATTTTCGGATCGAGAAGCGGCTCGCCTAACCCGATGAGCATCATGTGCTCGGCCGATTCGCTTGCGCCCTGAACCAGCCGCTCGAAGATGTCGGTCGTCATATCTTCCTTTGGCTGTTTGTGTGTTTCACGCGGACACATCGGGCAGTACAAGTTGCACTTCGCCGTTGTTTCGACGATGTACTCCACCGGAAGGGCACTAAGCTTCGCCTTGCCCCGGAGATATCCCCACAGCAGGCGTGCGCGATTCAAGGCACGCATGAATCTTTATTGTAGCTGGGAGCCCATTTACGGCATCCACGCTTCAGTGGCAGTCGTTGAACCCGAGCGCATAACGGCTTTAAATTCAAAGGGTATTCAGCAAGGCGCCGACTACGTTCTTTACTGGACGCAGATGAATCGGCGCGTCTCGCACAACCATGCGTTGGCCTATGCGATAGAGCTTGCAAATTCGCTGGAATTGCCGACTCTATACTACGAAGGTCTCGGATGCGACTATCCTCACGCGAATGATCGGATTCATACGTTCGTACTGGAAGGTGTTCCCGACACTGCCCGTGCGCTAGAGCCGCTCGGCATCGGCTATGCCTTTTATCTACGCAAAAAGCAACGCGACCCGAACGACATTCTGTATCGCCTCGCCCAGCGAGCCGCGGCAGTGATTACCGACGATTACCCCACATTCGTGACTCACCGACACAATGCTTCAGTCCCTGCCAAAATCAATACACCCTACTTTGTGGTTGACTCAAGCTGCATTGTTCCGATGAACCGGTTTGAGAAGCGCGAGTGGGCCGCCTACACGATGCGACCGAAGATCACTAAGATGCTTCCCGAGTATCTTCATAGAGTAAGGTTGCCGGCAGTACGAAAACGCTGGACTGAGAAGCGATGGACTTGGCAGACGAACGTAACGGACGAGGCGATATTGGCCTTGGTTGCATCCTGCGACATCGATCATTCGGTGAAGCCTTCTACTGCCTTTCGCGGCGGCTCGAGGGAAGCGAATCGACGACTGCGCAGTTTTCTCAACAACAACCTGCGACGGTACGCTAAGGATCGGAATGACCCAGCCGAGCACGCCACTTCCGATCTGAGTCCTTACCTCCACTTCGGACACATCTCTTCCCTTGAAGTAGCGCTCAGAGCAAAGGAACATGCTCGCGAGCACAAACTTGTCCCGGATGAGTTCCTTGAGGAGTTGATTGTTCGCCGTGAGCTTGCGTTTAACTTTGCCCGCTTTACGCCCAATCATGACTGTCTTGACAGCCTTCCCGATTGGGCTTTGCGTACCCTCGAGAAGCACGCGAAGGATGCGCGCGATCCACAATATACGGCGAAGCAAATGGAAACAGCAGAAACATATGACGAACTATGGAATGCAACGCAAAAAGAGCTTTTGGTACGAGGCAAAATACATGGCTACTATCGCATGTATTGGGGCAAGAAAATCATTGAATGGGCTCGCACGCACGAGGAAGCTCTAACCTTCATGCTGTACCTGCACGACAAGTACGCCCTTGACGGACGCGATCCGAATACATATACCAACGTTCTGTGGTGTTTCGGTCTGCATGACCGGCCGTGGGCTGAGCGCCCAATCTTTGGACAAATTCGTTATATGTCATATGAGGGAATGCGCCGCAAGACGAATGTGGAGGCGTATATACGGGAGATCGAGGAGTTGAAGCGAACATGAATGTCCTGCTTACCGGCGCATCAGGATTCATTGGGCATCGGCTGATCGCTCGATCACTGCATGAAGGCCACTCCGTTCACGCTGTCGGAAGACGTCCTCCAGCAGGTTTCCAGGCAATCCAATTTTCGGAATGGAAGGAGGTTTCGCAAGAGTTTCCTGCGCGAGCGATCGAGACGTCCGATGCCATCGTACACCTCGCCGGGGAACCCATAGCCCAGAAGTGGAATCCTGAAGTAAAAGCAAAGATTCGAGACTCACGCGTTAACGGCACGCGCAAACTCGTCGAGTCCATTGCCAAACAGAGCCGGCGTCCCCAAGTACTGATTAGCGCGTCGGCTATCGGCTACTATGGCGACCGCGGCGAAGAACTTCTCGATGAAAACTCAACGGCAGGCACAGGCTTCCTGCCGGAAGTTTGCATTGAGTGGGAGCGAGCCGCCCGGGAAGCCGGCAATCTTGGATTGCGTGTGGTGTTGCTGCGGACCGGAATCGTTCTCGGGAAGGAAGGTGGCGCTTTGAAGCAAATGTTGACGCCTTTTAAGCTGGGAGTGGGAGGCCCTACCGGGTCAGGAAAACAATGGATGTCGTGGATTCATATCGACGATCTGGTCTCGGCAATGATGTTTGCGCTCGCGACGCCGGATGTAGCTGGGCCAGTCAATGGAACCGCCCCGAATCCAGTCCGCAATCGAGAGCTCACTAGTACCCTAGGGGCAGCCCTCGGGCGTCCCGCAGTCGTTCCTACGCCCACATTCGCGCTGAAATTAATGCTCGGGGAGGCGGCGCGAATTGTACTCGAGAGCCAGAAGGTCCTACCCACGGTACTGCAAGCGGCCGGCTTCCCGTTTCGCCACAGGGACGTCGACGAGGCGCTTCGCCACGCAGTGCAAAGCTAGAGATAGCTTATTTCCAGTCCTTATAGAGATCTCCTACCTTTGCGGCGGCCGTATCTCCTGGATGAATTACTACGCGATAGCGAAACCGTAGCGACTTTCCCGGCTGTACGGTTATGCTGCCGTCTTTCGT
>DASQLD010000468.1:0-11445 GCA_035630195.1 Bryobacteraceae bacterium | reverse complement strand
TCCGTCGATCAGTTAGCTGCTCAGCGTATCGCGGATCAGACTCCTCTGCCCTCACTCGAACTCGGAGTGACTCCAGTTGCCATCGGTGTTGACGCGGTGGTCGGTTATACGCGGGTTTACGGCTCCCACATTGCGTGGGCGAATCCGACAACTCCTCTGGCCCGTGAAATCAATCCCAAATCTGTGTATGAGCGTCTGTTTCGGGCCGCTTCGGTTCCCAAAGGGAATACCGCAAAGATGGACGCGTTGCTGCTGGACCGAGTGTTAGGCGACGCAAAGCGTCTGCGGACGCAGGTTGGATCGGCGGACCGGATTCGTGTCGATGAGTATCTTTCGGTGATGCGTTCGCTTGAGGAGCGCGTCGAGCGGTCCAGCAGCGGCGGCCAGAAGGCGTGGAAAGCTCGCGTTCCTATGGATCCCCAGGGAGCGCCAACGGACCGTCCCATTGATCACGCCGAGCATGTTCGACTGATGCTCGACATGATGGCGACGGCGTTCCAAACCGACACAACGCGCATTTCGACAATGATGTTTGGCAATGCGGTGAGCAATGTGAGTTTCCGGTTCCTTGAAGGCGTCAGCGCCGGCCACCACGATGTGTCTCACCACCAGAAGGACGCCGACAAGCTGCGGCAGTACGAGATCATCAGCCGCTGGCATATCGAGCAATACGCTTATCTGCTGAAGAAGCTGGACAGCATGAAAGAAGGCGATTCGAGCGTGCTCGACAACTCAATGGTCCTGTTTGCGTCAGCGCTAAGCGATGGGAACAGTCACAATCCTCATAGACTGCCATTAGTACTCGGCGGACGGGGTGGCGGACGGATCGATAGCGGTCAGCACTTGATGTACGCGGAAGACACGCCGACAGCGAATCTGTACGTGTCTATGCTGGATGCGTTTGGCACACCCGTAGAACGATTCGCTGACAGCACCGGACCCTTACCTGGACTGCTGCGGGGTTAGCGATGCGCAAGCTCGTCTTTCTCTTTGCGAGCGCCCTCCTAGGGGCCGACCTCTCGGGTATTTGGGTAGGGCAAATGCCGACTCGTAACGGCGCGTTCCAAGACGTGGAATTCAAGATCGTACAGAAGGGAACCGTTCTTGAAGGCAAGCTGTACGGCGACTATCGGAGCAGTCCGATTCGTGAAGGTCAGGTAACGGGAGATGAAATCTCGTTCGTGGTCGTGCAGCAGGAGCAGGCCGGCAATCAGATCAACGACACACGTCTTCGCTTCACGGGTGTTCTGAAAGGCGGAGAGTTGGAACTCACGCGTGAGCGCGAGGCCTCCACCAACGCTGGCAATGGCGGCGGTGTTCAGTTCCGCGGCAATACGAAAACAAGCTTCAAACTTAAGCGCCTTTTCTAAGCGACCGGCGAGCTCTCGCTGTGCATTTGCTCGTGCTGCAAGTACTGTAGATTGCTCAGTTCTATTGACTTAGAACGCAATCACAGTTAGCTTCAATACGCGCTATGCCCACGGGAGAAGAAGCTGATCCACAAGCAGATGAGATCCAACGTTCGCTCTGTCACATTTGGGATCGAACGTCAATTAACTTTTCCACTTTGTGTGGTTGCGAGCAGCTAACGGAATGCGTTACTCCCGATCTGGCGCCTACCATCAGCCGGGATCATTTATGCCCGGAATGTCTTCGGATCTTCAATGACGGCTAGCGGCTTCCAACGCGAAGCCTATTGTAGTTCGGCAGTCATGGTGGCTCCGCCCATCTGTGGCATCACCGCCAACATTTTTACGGGCTTTCGCGTGTCTTTCGCAATCCAGACCGTCAGCTTTTCGGTACCTCCTTCAGCGGACGTTACCTCGAGCTTATAAGAGTCAAAGGTCCCGGCAGGAACAGCGGCACTCTCGGTTCCAGCTACCTTCAATTGCATGAGCTTCGGCTTCTGTTTTACCAGGTCGAAATTGCGGAACGTCGTAGTGTAGCCCTCGGCCAGCGGCAGAGAACCCATGACAAGCAGAGCGCCGGCGGCGTCTGCGAACAATGGGCCTCCGAGATCAATGTCGATGGGTTTCGAATTGCCTTGCATTGTCATCGTCCCGGTGGCCTTATTCCCGCTCAGGTCCATCTCGATCGCCATTGGACCCTGCTTCGCGCTTCGCTTGCGGACAACCAGGCTGGTCTTGTCGAGCACGGTGCGATCCACAGCCTCACCCATCGGGGTCGTCATCGTATCGGTCACGACCCAATTTGCGCCATCCTCGGTGACTTGTGTGGAAAGTTTGACTTGCATGATTTGCGTGCCGTGCTGAATCTTCGTCAGGTACTGCAAGGTTCCCGGCGTCAAGGTAGCCGCAACTTTCGGAACTTGAACGGACAACGGATCAACCTTCTTCGCCAGAACTACCGTGCTCGGGTCGACTGTAATCTCTTTTAATCGAGCCGCCACTTCTGGCGTCATGGTTTCCTGATAGCGGCCACCGAGATGTTTGGCGAAGAATTTCTCCGACGCTGCAAACACCGCCATGTTGTTAACCGGTCGGGCGAAGCCGTGCCCTTCATCCGGAGCGACGAGATATTCAACCGGGAATTTGCGGTCCCTTAAGGCAATTACAATCTGATCCGATTCGCTTTTGGGAACTCTCGGGTCGTTGGCGCCCTGCGCCACTAGAAGCGGTGTCTTGATCTTTGCAGCGGAGTTCACGGGGGATTGACGCTCGAGCTGCGCCTTGCCTTCCGGTGTCCGGGGATCCCCTAGCCGCTTGTAAAACATGACGCGACCTGCTTCCCAGTAAGCAGGCATCGATTCAAGCAGTGTGACGAGGTTCGAAGGCCCTACGATCGACACACCCGCCGCATAGAGGTCCGGTGTGAACGCGACACCCGCCAGCGTGGCGTAACCGCCATAAGAGCCGCCCATGATTCCTACGCGCTTGGGGTCGGCAATTCCCTTCGCGACCAGGTATTTGACACCCCAAGTGAGATCGTCCTGCATTTTCTGTCCCCACTCCCGATCTCCGGCGTTGAGGAACTGCTTGCCATAGCCGGTGGAGCTGCGGAAGTTCGGCTGAAGCACTGCATACCCACGATTCGCCCAGAACTGCGCCAGGCTGTTGTAGCCCCAACCATCCCTTCCCCAAGGACCTCCATGGGGCACCAACACCATCGGGAGATTCTTGGCCGGGACGCCTTTTGGAAGCGTCAGGTACGCAGGGATCTCCATTCCGCCGATCGACTCATAGCGGATGGGCTGCATCTCAGCGAGATGCTCGCGATTGATTTTCTCTCGGATCTTGTACTGTGGAGTCAACTTCTTCGTCTTCCGGTCGAATAGAAGAGTTTCCCCCGGCTCCGTGTCGCTGTTGACTGTGACGAGCCAAAACCGCTCATCCCTGGTTCTGGACCCGAAGTTGACTTGTTTATCTCCGTACTGTTGCCGAATCTTTTTGTAATCGGCTTCAAAACTCTTATCTTTCCAATAGATTCTTGGCTTCGCTTCGTAGTAGGTTGTGGAAATGATCTCGTCCGTCAGTTCTGAGATCATCGCGCCGGAGAGATCTACCTTCTTTTCGGGATCGGATTCGACCAACTCTTCCTTCCCAGTTTCAGGATCGAGCAACGAGAGCTGGATGAGATTGGTGTTCCCGCGATTGGTGTGGATGTATACGCGTTTGTTGTCCTTGTGGAATCGCGCAGGGTAGCACTGTTCCGACCAGTCGCAGGAGTAGATCTTCTTCAGTCCATCGGCGTCCACGCGTAGAATCTCCGTGTCGCCGTTGTTGGCTGCGCGCGTCGCCAGGCGCAGTTGATCTTTGTTGTCAAAACTCCAACCTGTGATTCGATCCTCGTTCTTGCGCAAGAGCGTGCGCTCGCCGGTTGAGATTTTGACCTTGTACAGATCGTGCCAAGCTTTGTCACGGTCGTTTAGTCCGACATATATGGTGTCGGGGTCACTCTTTGGAACCCCATATATGAAGGCCCGCACACCTTTCGCCTCGGTAACGTTGCGCGCCGGAGGCGCTTCAGCGCCGGCAGCCGGCTTGTCCGCCGGATTGACGGCGTGGACGTTGAAATTCTCGTCTCCCGCTGTATCCTGAACAAACAGGATGAACTTGCCGTCACGGCTCCAAAAGTACCCAGGAATCGGACGTTTTGTATCCGCCGTTACAAGCCGAGCCGAAGCAAACGGTTCCTCCGTTCCCTTCACCCAGACGTTTCGCGTCTTATTCCACGGCTTAATGAACGCAATGTACTTTCCGTCGGGTGAGATCTGCGCGCCGGAAATCTCCGGATCGCCGAACAGCAACTCGCGATCAATCAGCGGTGGTTGTTGCGCAAGCAGGACGCCTGCTAGGAATAGGCCCGAGAAACGGATCATGGTGTCGCTCCTGTAGCGTCGAGTTTGTACGACGCGCGATTGTATGTCAATACGCGCCAGATCCGATTATGTTCGTAGTTTCGCGCTATTTGATAAGAATCTGCTCGAAGAAGTCGACCGCCCGCGGGTCGTGGGATTGTCCGAGCCAGAACATCGCTTGCTTGCGGACTACAGGATTTGAGTGATTGCGGGCGATCTGGATCAATCGCGGCACGCCTTCGTCCTTCGGAAGCTGGCTGAGGGCGAAGAGTGCCTTCTTCTTGACCTCGGTGTCGGGATCGCGTTCAATCGCTTCGTTGATGGCTTCCGAAGCCGGTTTCGACACCTTCTGGCCCAGCCAGAAGAGGGCCTGACTCCGCACCTTTGGCGACTTGTCTTCTTTCGCGACCCGAATGATCGTTGGAATCGCCTCCGGCTCCTTGCTTTGGGTGAGAGCGAAGATGGCATGTTCGCGCATTTTGTCTGAAGTGTCTTCACGAACTACCTTGCTGACTACCTCATAGCCGGCTTTACCGCGGAAATTGGCTAGCCAGAACAGCGCCGATTTCCGCGTCGATTCGATTTGTGAAGGCTCGGCAAACTTGAGCAGCGCGGCTTGGGCCTCCGGTCCGGCATGCATAGCGATCGCATGTACTGCGGATTCGGATCTCTGGTTTCTGGCGGTATTTTCCTGTTGGCGCGCCGCCCAGTTCGTCAGCGTTGCTACACTTTCTGCCGGCTTTACATTCGACAGCCAATAGAATGGAAGACCGCCAGCATCAAGGGGACAATCCGGAGAAAACACCCGCAGTTTGTCCGACGTCCCCTGCTCAAAGCGCAGCAAAATGACGACATGGGATGGACCTTCGAGGCGCACGGGAGTCTGGGCGCCTGCGACCGCCTCTACTCGCCGTTGACCCTCCAGACCGCATCCCCGGCCGTTATCGTTCCAACAGCAACTGTTGTGATCGCCGGGGATCGCAGGGACTGCGTAGCCAATCCACCCGGCGCCTTTGAGATTTGCCACCGACTTCGCAATGGCGGACTCGAGGCCACTTGAGGCCGAAGCCTGCCGTAGATCCGCGTTCGTGATCGGCGGCTGCTGGGCATACAGGAATGCGCCAAATGCGCCTAGCAGAGTCAGATGTCGGATCATTGGAATCTCCCGTTTACTTTTCGAGCAGTTCCATCAGGTAGGTAGTAACTTCGTCGCCCTTCATTCGTGAAAGCTGCTGGAGCGCAGCCCGTTTGAGTTCAGGATTGGTCTCCTTGCGCGCCAAGGCGATTAGTTGCCTGGCATTCCCTTGTTGATGCGAAAGAGCGCGGAGAATGGCGTTGCGCGTCGAAGCTTCGGTCACAGAACTATACATCGCCACCAAGGCTGCTGAGGCTTCAGCAGATTTCACCGATCCTAGATGCTGGATCGCGCGGTTCCGGAGTTCTTCGTTCTTTTCCGTCTTTGCGATCTCGATCAACTTCTGCCAATCACCCGATCCAGCGAGCGCACGGATCAGCCGTTCACGGATTTCCACCGAACTCTCTGCGTTGTAAAGCGCAGCTAACTCCGCGCTTGCCCGCATTCCCGCCAGTTGATTGATGGCAGCCCCACGAAGCTCGACGTTCGGTTCTGACTTGGCGACCTTCAGGATCTCGGCCTTCGCATCCATACCGCCCCAACTGCGAAGAACCTGGCGCTTGACGTCTACGCTGGCAGCGGAGCTGTAGATTTCATTCAGCAGAGCTTTGTTCTGGGCGCCGTCCCGGGATCCCAGAAATTGCAGCGCTCGCGACTGAAGCTCGGGGTTCGATCCGTCCTTGGCAACTCGAACGACGATTTCCCGCGCCTTCGTCGAGTTGCTGCGGCCTAGCGCCTGCAACGCACGCATTCGCAGGCGGAGGGACGCCTGCGGATTCTGCAGCAGCTTGTCGACGAGGGGAATGGCGCGATCGGAATCGCTTTCCATCAAACCGTCAATCGCCATTACCTTAAGTTCTTCGTCCGCCGTAAGATTGCCCCCACCGGTGTTGCCGCCCTGGTAGAAGAAGGGCTTCGTCATCTCCTTCATCTGAAAGGCCAGATTGGCTTTATCGATGCTCCATGCATCCTTAGCAATGGACATGGCATGCGCGATTTCGCCACTGAAGTCCTTGTGCCGCTGCGCTACCATCGCCGCCTCTGCCGCAGCAGCTTCGATCTTCGCGGTATCGATCTCAAACTCGAATTTTTGAGCAAACATCGTTGCCACTGTCAATGCGAGCAACCCAAAACCACGCCTGAGCATCATAGTGAATAATTCCTTTCGAACTTTGGACTGCGCCGGCGCGCATCGGTTAGCCGAACTGGGACAAAGATCGAGGGTGTAGAATGCGATCCGTATGGTCTTCCGCGAATCAATCGCGTTTATTCTTATCGCTGCAGCCGCAGCCGCACAGGCTCCGGCCGAGACGCCTGCGACGACTGAACCGCAACTCAAACGACGACCGGAAGCTCTACCGCCAAAACCGCCGAGCCGGGAACCGATTCTGACCGTTCCCTCGGGAACCCGGATCCCACTCCAACTACAACAGCCCGTCTCCACGAAAGGCGCGAAACCAGGAGATCCGATTTACGCGCAGACCACATTCCCGATCGTCATTGAAGGGAACATCGTCATACCTGCTGGTACGTGGGTTCAGGGCGAAGTCGATACCGTGAAGCGGGCCGGACGTATAAAAGGCACTGCGGAACTTCAGTTTCATCTGACCAAGATGATTTATCCGAATGGATACATGTTGGATATTGCCGCGTCCATCGACCAGATTCCCGGTGACACCGGGACTAACGTGAGGGAACCGGGCACGGTAAAGCACGATGCCGAGAAAGGGAAGGACCTCGAACGCGCAGGGCAGGCCGCTTCCCTTGGCGGGCAAATAGGAGCACTCGCAGGCGCCGCGGCGCAGCCGTCGATTCGCGGTTTTGGTGTCGGGGGACTCGCGGGAGTCGCCGCAGGAACCTTGATCGGAATACTGGCGCGCGGGAGCGACGTTACGTTTGTTACGGGCACGGCAGTTGAGATAGCGATCACACGATCGATCGCGGTGGATCGGCTGGCGGCGGTTCGTCCGGTTAACGCGCCTTAAGACATCACATACTATCGAGCTAGGAGATTCTTTGGCTCGTTTTCTAGTTATCCCCACTTTGGCGATCGGTTTGTTAGCGCTCGCGGACGCGCAGGAAAAAGCAACCACGACGATAGTTGAAGGCGCCGGATATTTCCCTGTGCTGATTCAACTGAAAGACGGCCGGCTGGCCTCCGTGTTTCGTGGTGGCGCGGCTCACATCGGTCGAGGAGGCAGGCTCGAATGGACGACGTCCACGGATAGCGGAAGATCCTGGACGAAGCCGCAAACGCTGGTCGATGGCCCAGAGGACGACAGGAACCCTGCTTTCGGCCAATTGCGCGACGGAACGCTTCTGCTCGCATACTGCGTGCTGAGCGGCTACGACCACACGGGCGCCAAGCTTTCGGCTAATCGGGCCGAGCGCGTGTTCGACGGCGTCTACCTGATGAGGTCGGCGGATAAGGGGAAGACTTGGACCAAAGGGGAAAAGATTCCTAACACAGCCAAGCCTCCGAAAGCGGAAGCGCTATCCGCGGCGGTTTCGCCCTATGGAAAAATCGTGCAGACCGCTGACGGAACGGTGTTGATGGCGGTCTATTACGAAGTAAACTCAGCCGATGGCAAACAGCAATTCCAAAGTTGGCTTTACCGGTCGAAGGACAGCGGCGCCACCTGGGGCGACCCTTCGTTGATCCAAATCGACGGGAATGAAACGGCTCTAGCAGTTCTTGCGGATCAGACCGTGATCGCCGCAGTGCGAACATCGCGAGCGGGCTTTCTGCAGGTATCGCGATCGCGAGACGGTGGCCGCACGTGGAGCGTTCCCGTCGCCGTGACGAAGAATGCAGAGCATCCCGCCGATCTGATCCAATTGCGGGATGGTCGTTTATTGATGACGTTCGGGCAACGGAATCCGCCGCGTGGGGTTCATGCGCTGATTAGTTCCGATGGCGGCGTTACATGGACTCCAAATGATCACATCCATCTGGCAGCAGATGCTCCGAATGTCGACTGCGGATACCCAAGTTCTATTGAGGTCACTCCCGGCCGCGTCGTGACTATGTACTACCAGGTCGATGACGCGGCAAAGGCGCCGGAAAGCGCGAAGGCGAAGGTAGTGGTGTGGAGCGTTTCGAAGCAGTGAGCCCGCGCATCACAGAAGCAGAGTCTCAATGCGGTGCGCATGAACCATTCCTTCGCACGGGGACCACGCGAACACGGTGAACCGGCCATCCTGCGACGCAACTAAAGCAATCGCGTCCTGCTGATCGTGTACGAATTGCGCGGCGGAGAGGTGTCGGGTTCCGCCGAGTTGCGCAGGCTCAATGATCATTGCGCTCGCGCCCTCGATAGGCTCGGTCACAATAACTTTGTCGATTAGCGGCCTTTCCGTCCGCCTGACTATCTTGGCCCCAAATGCCAGTAGCTCGTAACGATCGGTAATGATCTTCGCCCCATCGACGGCGGTAAGTCCTGCAATGGCATCGACGGCTTGGCGGAGCGCATCTCGCCAGCGACTTCTGGGTCGCTCGTTCGGATCCTGCTGCATCAGGTCTGCGAGGCCCGAAAAAGCCGGCGCCACCGAATACGTAATCGGCGCCAGGATCGATTGCCTCCACTTCTCTGCCCCTGTGGGAACAACCAGGAGAGTGCCGCCTCGACCGTGCGCCCGCGTTGAAACCGCGAGTTGGATCAGCACGTTTACGGAGTGACTAGAGGCAAACTGCGATTCGAGTCCAAGCAGAGACGTTAGTAGCGCCGGGCAGTCCGGTACAGTAGCCGCTTGCTGATCGATTACCTTGATCTGATCGGCCTCCAGCACGGCAACGTTGATGAACTTCCCGGAGTCCTCGCCCCGGCTCTGCTTGATGATCAGAAGTCCAGGCGCAATCACCTCCAGAACAAAGCAGCAAGGCGGCAACGTTCTCGTCGCGCCCCAGACAAAAAGCTCGTCGCCTTCCCGCCAGACACCAAGGTGAAGACCGGGTCGTTCCACGGCCACGCCTACCCTCGTCAGAGGCAGCGCCTCAAAGGAGATCGGCCGATCGAAGATCATCGCTGTCGGTGTCAGAGTGGGTGGGACAAAGGCGAGTGAGACCTTCGGAGTGTGGCCCTCTTCCCGTCGCAAACTGGTCCAAAACGCCGCGTGAATCATCGCTTCGATGACGTCAACGTCGGGCAGTTCTTCCGAGGCGGTGAGATGCGAAACCACCCGTTGGGCCGCCGTTCTGGCGGATGGGTAATCGGTCTGGATCATCTTCTGAGATTGGTGATGACTTGGCGCGAGGGATCGATTCGGCTTTCAGTCTTTCCTGGCAAAACAGTACAGCATACCGTATGTCCGGATATAGAGTTTACCGTCGGCGAACGCCGGTGTAGCTTTCACCCCGTCGTTCATATCGTTCACGCCGAGGATTTCCCATTGTGCGCCGGCCCGGATCACGGCAGCCTTTCCGCCCTCGCTAATTGTATAGAGCTTACCATCCACTCCGACCGGAGAAGCGTAATAGTCATCCAGCGCGCCTTGAATGCGCGCCTGCTTCAGGATCTCCCCTGTGAGGGGATTAAACGAAGTCAGGATGCCGCCTTCCTTTAACGTATACAGGATGCCCTTATAGAGCAAGGGAGAAGGAACGTTCGGCAGGGTCTTCGATTGCTTCCACAGGAAGCTATTGTCTGTCAGGTCGCCTTCCCCGCCCAGACGATAAGCCCACAACGCGTTTTCCCCCAAACGGCGCTCGCGAAACTGGTTCCAGTCGCGCTCCTCGAGAAAGCCAGTGTCGTCGAGATCGAGATATTCGTCAAAGCGACCTTTGATGCGTGGATCTTCGATCTCATTTTTCGACAGCCTGGCATCCTTGTTTTGATCCAGTTTCGAGAGAGCTTCTTGAAATGACGGGACGTTCTCCTGCTGGCCGGGATCGGATTCGCCGGAGTATGTCACGAAATAGATGACATCGCTTGCGATGATCGGCGTGGGTTTGATTTGCCATGGAAGGCGGCGAATCCACCACACTTCACGCCCAGTCTTCAAGTCATATCCGGACAGCCGGTACGAACCGGCGACAACCACCTGATCGGTACCGTTCTTAGCGCGATAAAGGATTGGTGTCGCGTAACCACGCTGCGCGTGCGGACGCGGGGTGCGCCAGAGTTGCCGCCCGGTTTTCTTATCCAAAGCCAGCAGAAATGATCCGATGTCCTGATCGCAGTTCATCAAGAGCGTGCTACCCGCAAGAATTGGAGAAGCGCCGTGACCGAAAGGATTGTTGAAAGGCCCGAGCGGCATGCGCCACAGTTCGTTGCCGTCAGGTCCGTACGCGAGCAGTCCGAAATCCTGAAAGAACACGTAGACGTTCTGGCCATCACTGACGGGCGATGCCGAGACAGGGCTGTTCGCCGGACGTTCGATGACTTGCTTACGAGGACGAGTCGCTTCACGCCGCCAGAGTATGCGCCCCGTTTTACGTTCCAGCGCAATCGTAAACAGCTTGTCGTTTTCGACAGCTGTCACGAAGATTTTGTCGCCTGCGATGGAGGGAGACGAATGGCCCGGTGGGAGCGAAGTTTTCCAAACAACGCTCGTATCGGGTCCGAATTTCTCCGGGAGATTTGCTTCGTCACTTACACCCGCTGCGTTGGGACCGCGGAACTGGGGCCAGTCTGCCGCTCGAGCCGGCGCAAGATTGATCGCGGCTACGATAATCAGCCAGCCGGGGGTTCTATTGAGCCCGCTTGAGTGTAAACTCACGAGCCTGGCCACCCTCGCGCGTGCGCGTCATCTTGAGCTGATCTCCCGAAGCCGTTCCCTCGAACAGTATCTTGGCATTCGCACCAGTGGTGCTGAACGAGATCTTATCGCCGGCGATCTTGCCTTCCTGGAGTGGAACTTCGCCTTGGGGTCCTGTCATTGTTCCCGTCAGCTTATCGCCATCCACTTTGAAAACAAAGGTGGCGTTCACTTGGCCGTCTCGGGCGGGAACCTCACCCGTCCACTTACCGCTGACATCCGCCGCAAACAGACT
>DASQLD010000467.1:0-6317 GCA_035630195.1 Bryobacteraceae bacterium | reverse complement strand
ATGCTCGACCTGCAGATCCTTCGTCAGTACAAGAATATCGGCACGTTTCCCTGGAGCCAGGCTTCCTGTCTCCCGGCCGATGCCCGTGCGCTCCGCCGGAGTCAAGGTCGCCATCCGGAATACGTGCGGCAAGCTCGCGCTAGACTGCTTCGCCATATTCCGCACCATGGTATCCATCCCAACTACCGAGCTGGCAAGTCCTTGACCAGGAACGAAGCCGACGCGACCATCGCTCTCGAACCACGAGCCCGAATCTTGCGGACCGAAGCGATAGCGCCCGGGCGGCATATCCAGCGCTCGATTGCAGTCGGTTACCAGGCATAAGCGATCCGCGCCTTTCATCCGATAGGAGAACTCGAGCAGCTCAGGAGCAAGATGACATCCGTCGGCGATTACCTCGGTGCTCATTTCTGGATTCGCCAAAACGAACTGCTCCATGCTGCCCTGCATCGGCGTACCGCAGCGCGCTCGGACGGAGGAAACCGAACTCATGGCGCACCAGAAATGGTCGACGTGCCGAAGTCCCGCGGCGTACCCTTGTTCCATTTCTTGCCAGTTAGAGTTCGAGTGGCCACAGGTAACGAGACATCCGTGGCGTGACGCGATCGAATAGAACTGCTCTGCTCCCGGCAACTCTGCCGCGCATGTTGCAATGCGAATCAATCCTGACGCGAGGAATGGCTCATACTCGGCCGGATCGGGGTCTCGCCGCCCTTCGACGGAGTGGCAGCCAACTTTGTCCTCGGCGAAGTACGGGCCGTAATAGTGGACACCGGCGATGCGGGAGCCATCCTCAATGGACCCGCACTGCTGAACTTCCTTGCACGCGTTCAGCATCGCTTCGATCTCCGCCGTTGAGCCAGTGGTAGTAGTCGGGAAAATCGTCGTCGTGCCGTGGCGCGCATGGGCTCGATTTGCAGTTCGTACCGCATCCGGAGTCCCATCCATGTAGTCGGCTCCGTCGCCGCCATGCACGTGCATGTCGATAAAGCCGGGCGCGATGTAGTCGCCCTCAATAATCTGAGTACCGATCGGTTTGTCAGTCCCCACCGTAACTATGCGGTCACCGGTGCAGGATACATAACCGTTCGCTAGAACTCCATCGGGTAGGATGATTTGTCCATGAAAACAGAGGTTCATTCGTCCTCTTGCAGAAGATGCCGGTCAAAGCCGAGCGACTTCAAACGAGTGTAGGCTGCTTTCACGTTTTCAGGCAGCAGTTGTGGAGCCGACCAACCACGCCGTCCATAGATCCAAACCCGCTGTAAATCTCCGAGCATGATGTTGATGATTTTCTCCGGCGTCAGCACGTCGGTGAAGTATTCCTCCAATGTCATCACAGGAGACGCCAGCGATGCAGGCATCTCCGGCCATTCGACTACCATCGTCGCCCATGTGCGGCGCTGCATGAATGGTTTGCAACACAGAACTACATTGTCAGGACGAAGTTCATGTTCGGCGATCAGTCGGCGGCTGAGGCGAATGTTCTCGGCAGTGTTGGTCGCTTTGGTCTCAAGTAAAATGCGGTCTCGAGGGACCCCGTTTTGTTCAGCGACCCCGGCGTACATCTCGGCCTCAGTGCGGTCCCAGGGCGTGGCCAACAAGTCTCCCTGATGAGCGATGGCTCCGGTGCAAACGAGGATCTTTCCGTGGCCCTGTTGATACAACTTTGCCGCAAACTCGGCGACGCGGAGATCATTGGTACCCAGCGCGATGATGATGTCACCCGGTATTGTTTTGTGGCCTAGTAGAAGGTAGTCCCAGACAAGACGGGCGGAGGCGAGAACATCTTCCGTAATGCGCGTAGCGGGCAGCGAGGACATCTACGCCTAAGCTTCGCACGGCGCGTTCAGAATCGTTTCTTAACGGCCAGCCCTCACCTACGGTAAACAGTAAGCTTGCTGAGTATCGATGGCGGGCACCGCGACTGAGTCGAGTGATTGAACACACTGAAACGGCGTCTTATTGAATAGGAGGATTCATTATGTTCAAGATCATATGTTTAGCAACTGCGCTTTCCGTCGGTTCTGTTCTTTCGGCACAGGAACAAGTAACGATCAAAAAGTAACAGTGAACACACCGTCCGGAGTTATTACCGGCAAAGTAGTCGGAACAGGCGCCCGGCTCGTCTTCATTGACGATGCAGATCCCAGTAAATCCTTCACACTGAATCGAGGTGAAGTTCGAAACCACACAACGGCAAATGGAGCGATTCTCGTAGAAATGGAGAGGCCCGCGGCTGATCAGGCAGGAACGACTTCCAACCTGAAAATCACCGTCGTCGACCAGGCAAATGCCACCGCCATAACTAAGTGGATAGAGATGCCGGTAGAGCGTTCCAGAACTGTGACGACACACTCGACGGAGGTGAAGCATGATCATAAAGGCCAGGGCAGTTGTGATGGCAAATTGATCGCTGGGGAAATGTCCTTGCGATTCGAGTCGGTAGGTGAAGCCGACCACTCGAAGTCCTGGAATTATAACGATCTGCAGAGCTTCGAGAAAGAAAAAGACCACTCGTTGCTAAAGGTAACCGCAAAGTCCGGCGAGAAATATGAATTCAAAACTGTCAATGGAGCTACTGCTGGCGCAGTGTATGATCTCGTCGCGCAGAAGATCGTCGCTAAACGTCCGGCGGCTCAATAATATACACTGAGCTGGACGTGAGATTCTTCATTGCGTACCTGTGTGCGGCGGTAGGCGGTTTGCTTCTCGTACGAAACTTGTACCTGATTTTTCTCGTTCTGCCTGACGAATCCTCACAAGGGCCGGTGTACAGGATCTTGTTCTTTCATGTCCCGGCATGGTGGACCGCATTTCTTGCCGTGACAGTCGCGGCGATTGCGAGCATCCTGTATCTCATCCGCAGAAATCTGCGCTGGGACTCGATAGCGGTCGCTGCGACCGAAGTGGGACTCGTATTCCTGCTCGTCGGTATTACTCTGGGCTCGATCTGGGGGCGTGTGGCTTGGGGCATATGGTGGACATGGGATGCACGGTTAACCTCGGCGTTGATCTGTATCCTTCTCTACGCGGCTTATCTTGCCGTGCGCCGCAACATCGATGACCCCACTCAGCGCGCCCGTATTGCAGCAGTTGCCTCTCTCTTCGCTTTCTGTGATGTGCCAATCGTCTGGTATTCGATTCGATGGTGGAGAACGCAGCATCCACAACCGATGGAACTGCCTCCGGACATGATGTCGGTACTTCTGCAGAATTGGCTGGCGATTGTTTTGATCGTCGTGGCGCTGGTTATTGTTCGTTTCGAGCAGGAGGAGGCGCACAGAAGGATTGCGGCGCTGAGGTTCGCGCGACATGAGGTTAATGCATAGAGGTAAGAATGGACAGCCGCAATTTTACTTACATGTTTTATGGGTTCGCAATCGCGTGGTTGATCGTAATGGTATACGTCATGACGCTAATTCGACGCGCTCAGAGCTTGCGACGAGCCCTGCAGCGGGTCGAGCAGCTAGGTGAAATGCGGTAGCTAATCAGATCTTTGACCTCCTGGACCGATTTCGTTCGCGTTATAGTTGACGGAACCCCGCCAGGAGGTATCAATGCTACTCAAAGTTGTTTCCCTTACAACTCTTACGGTTTTTTCCTGTTTTGCCACTTCTCCTGAAGACTTGTTCAAAAGCATCAGGAACAACGATCTGCCGAGACTGAAGCAGCTTGTTGGCGATCAATCGACATTGAAGCAGGCTGACGCTCGGGGAACGACAGCGCTCCATTACGCAGCCGCTTTCGGAAGCGTGGAGTCGGTAAAAATTCTTCTTGATGCCGGCGCCGAAGTGAACGTCAAAAACGCCGGCGATGCGACTCCGCTGTTGCTAGCCGCGCCGGCGCCACAGAAAGTCGCAGCTCTGTTAGCAAAGAGCGCCGATCCAAAGCTGGCTACCAAGGCGGGTCGGACACCATTGATCGTAGCGGCTGCGAGCCCTTCCGCCACCGAATCGGTACGTCTGCTTCTCGATGCCGGCGCTGACGTAAATGCGCAAGATCAACTTGGGCGGACTCCGCTAATGGAGGTCACGGCTATTGGGGACGCCGCCACCGCCCGCCTGCTCATCGCGCGCGGAGCAAAAGTGAATGTCACCGATGGTCGCGGAAGCACACCGCTGATGGAAGCGGTTGTTGCAGGCGATCTCGGTCTGGTGAAGTTGTACCTAGAAAAAGGCGCAGACGTGAATGCGGCAAGCACTTATGCGCCGGCGGTAAAGCATGGTTCCATTGCACTGACCAAGTTGACGCCGCTTGTGCTCGCGGCCCCTTTCGCTTCCGCCGAAATGGTAAAGACGTTGATCGTTGCGGGCGCCAATGTGAACGCGCAGGATGCCCGAGGCATCACGCCGCTGACAGCAGCCATCGCTTCCGAGAATCAGGATCCTGCCGTAGTCGACATTCTTATCGCGGCCGGCGCGGACGTGAATAAAGTCGATCCATATGGTGATACGCCGCTCGACTGGGCACGAAAGTACGGGCATCCCAAAGTCCTGAAGGCCCTCGAAACTGCGGGCGCGAAAGGAAAACCAGCGCCCGTCGCGCCCGTTCGACCTGCCGGCAAGCCGCCATTGGCCGCGGCCGACGCCATCGGACAAGCGGTGGGTTTATTGCAACGATCAAGTACTGAGTTCTTCAAGCAAAGCGGTTGTGTCGGTTGCCACAATCAACCGCTGACCGACATCGCTACGAAAGCTGCCGCAAACGCCGGCTTGAAAACGCCTTCTGGCGCGATCGATGAGCATGTCCGTACCATGCTCAGTTCGCGACCGCTGGAGCCGGGACTACTGCAACTGATCGGGCCTGGGGGAGGCGTCGATACAGTTGGTTGGTTGGCTATGGGTCTGCACTCGAAGGACACGCCGGGGAATTCGCTTACCGACGCGATCGTTCACTACATCGCCGGTACTCAGGGTGTGAATGGAGCGTGGAGTTCGTTTGGAATCGCCAGGCCTCCGTTCGAAGGCAGCGGGCTGACACGAACTGTGCTCGCGGTTCACGTGCTCTCGACATACGGCTGGCCGGCACGGCAGGCAGAATTTGACGATCGCCTAGCCCGTGCGCGGTCGTGGCTGCTCAGGGCCGAGCCCCGAACAACATATGAGCGCGCTGAGTTGATTTTGGGTCTGAAATGGTCCGGAGCGAAGCCAGCGGATATCGCGCGATTCGCCGCAGCTCTCCGAAGGGAGCAACGTGTGGACGGAGGTTGGAGCCAGACGAAATATCTGGAATCCGATGCATACGCAACTGGTCTGGCGCTGTACGCTCTTAACCAGACAGGTCAGATGCAGCCATCAAGCGAGAGTTATCAGAGGGGAGTCGCATTCCTCTTGAAGACTCAGTTGGAGGATGGTTCCTGGTATGTCCGGAGCCGTTCGCCCAAATTTCAGCCTTATTTCCAAGGCGGCTTCCCGCACGATCACGATCAGTGGATCTCGTCAACAGCGACGGCATATGCCGTCATGGCGCTTTCCCCGGCAGCGCAGCCCGTAACGCGAGCTCAACGTTGAGGGGCAGCCTTACCGCCTCGCCGTAACTCCTGATTTGCGGCGATGTAGGTTGAACCCTTATCGATCATTGCCCGTACCTGGTCGGCCGGTCGGCCATGATACTCGCTGAGGAAGGTAATATTCGCCTCTCTCACGAAATCGTTGCCGGCCAGCCTGACGTTGTTTTGCTTCGCGATTTCCGCCCATTCTTTACCGGACTTGCGGGCATCGATGATCTGGTTAGGAGAAGCCGAAGATTTCCGCGCGATGAGCAGCACCGCGGGGATCTCCTGATCGGGAATGCCTTTCTTGTTGATTGCCATGATCGCGCGCTGACTTTGCCGGAAGTAGTCCGACATGGAATCGTAGTAATCGACGACAGCGTCCTGAGAGCCGGCGCGGCTTCGTTCGGTTGTGCGAGCGGTAGTAGCGTCCTGGGCTTTGACGCAGACGGCTGTCAGGCAAACAGCAATCAGGTATGTGGATAGAACTTTCATGAGCCCCTCCTGCGAATGGGACGCAGAAGGGACTGCCGTGTTTCAAATGTGATTAGCTGATGATGCTTTTCAGGACTTGCCCTTGAATCTCCGTCAGGCGTTCCTTGCGTCCTAGATACATATAGCTGAGCGCATCCTGGTCGAGACCCATCTGGTAGAGCATTGTCGTATGCAAATCGCGGAAATGGACCGGGTTCTCCGTCGCCTTCAGGCCGATGTCATCAGTTGCGCCGTAAACCGTGCCACCTTTGAAGCCGCCTCCGGCAAGCCACATCGAGAAGCCGGTGTTGTGGTGGTCGCGACCATTGCCCTTCTCCGATTCCGGAGA
>DASQLD010000466.1:0-3584 GCA_035630195.1 Bryobacteraceae bacterium | reverse complement strand
GCACAATATCAAAGGCGGCTGGGGAATCTCGAAGACAGTAAACAAAGTACGCGAGCTCTATCCCGGCGGCGGTTACATCTCGATCAATTGGGATCAAACTTACACGAGCCCCAACATTGGAACCGGCCGGGGAGAATACGGCTATTACACAGTGCAAGACATTGGTGTCGAGGGTAGCACTGGCGGCACAATGCACAACCTGTACATTCAAGACCAATGGCGCGTCCTTCCACGACTGTCCTTAACACTGGGTCTGCGCACGGAGAATGAAGTAGTCCCGAGCTTCCGGCCTGACATCCAGGAGTACGCGTTCAAGTTCGGCTTCTCTGACAAGATCGCCCCGCGCCTTGGCGCAAGCTACGATCTTTTTGGCAATGGCCGCGTGAAGATCTACGGTAGTTGGGGACGCTACTTCGATTGGGTCAAATATGAACTCTCTCGTGGAACATTCGGCGGCGACTACTGGCGCACGTACTACCGAACCCTCGACACGCTAGATTTGGGTAGCCTGTCGCCGAGCGGTTTCCCCGGACGCAATCTATGGAATGACGAGCCGGGCGGTTTCCGCAATCGACGCATCCCGAGCTTCGGCCCCGAAGCGGTTGACCCAAACTTGAAACCGATGAGTTCCGACCTGACAAATGCCGGTACCGAAATTCAGATCGGTCCTCGTTCAGTACTGCGTGTCAATTACGTCCACAACAACCTGCGCCGGACGATGGAAGATGTCGGCGTTCTTATCGACGGCGATGAGCATTATTCTCAAGTCAACCCCGGGGAAGGCTTAGGTACGACAATGCTCGGAACGTGCAATGAAGATCATCCTGCTCCTAACTGCACACCGGATTTCGCGATGCCCCGTCCTAAGCGGGTTTATGATGCCCTTGAAGTGACCGTCAGCCGGCGCTTCTCCGGCAATACTTTCGCAAGCTTTAGCTACGTTCTTAGCCGCCTCTATGGCAATTATGCTGGCCTGGCGAACTCAGATGAGATCAGTACACCAACAACTGGCGTGACCTCTGCTACGGCGCAGCAACAAGGCGGAAGCATCGCGCGACCCGGCGGCAACGCTACCCGCGGATGGGATCTTGCCGAATACATGTTCGATTCGCGCGGTAATCTCAACGTTGAAGGGCGTCTTGCCACCGATCGTCCACACGTTTTCAAGCTGTACGGTTCGAAGGGCTTCAACTGGAATAGTTTGAACGCGACCGATTTCGGACTCTTCTTCTACGGCGGCAGCGGCACTCCACTGACGACGAACGTCATCACATCGAACAGCATCGGAGTCTTCGTGAACGGACGCGGTGATATGGGCCGCACACCCTGGCTCACACAGACTGACCTGCTGATCGGGCACGAATTCAAGTTCGGTGAGCAAAAGCGCCTTCGCTTCGAGTTCAACGCCTTGAATGTATTCAATCAGAAAACTGCGCGGAATCGCTACTTCACACTGAATCGCGGCGCCGGAGTTGATGAAGAGCAGTCTGCCATCAATCTGAACTCGATCAATCTGTTCAATGGCTACGACTATCGAGCATTGTTGAACAACACGGGCGACCAGCTTTCCGGCCGCGGAGCGTACGACCCCCGCTACGGACTACCGGACTTGTTCAATACCGGCTTTACGGGCCGCTTTGGAGTCAAGTTCTCTTTCTGAGCAGAAAAAGAGGCGGTGACCCAAGTTGCCGCCTCATTCCTCATTCCACGCGCATAGTCACGAACTGCAATTGACCGAAACGCTCCAGATGAACTGCGACGGCTTGTCCAGCCGTGAGCGTGTCCATGATTCCCTTCAAACCGCTAAGATTTTCAACTTTCTTACCGTTGAGTTCATAGATCACATCGCCCGGCAAAAATGCGTCGCCCCGAGACGATCCATCCGACCCCGCAGTCACCACAACAACCCCATGTAACTTGCGCGTGCCCGGCAGCATCGGAACACTCTTGGCGTCAAGATCGATTCCAAACAAACCCAGTCTCGGCACGCGATTGGACTCCCCCTGCAACAGCGACGCAAGCCGCTGTGGATCGCTCGGTCTTTCGAGAACAGCCACTTGCTTTGTAATCTTCTTCCCAGCGCGCGAAATTTCGAGCGTAATGGTCTCACCCGCACGGCGATAGATATTGACTCCGAACTGCCTCGCATTCTCCACTGGTTTGCCATCGAGCGTCAGCACGATGTCTTTGATTTCGAGACCTGCCGCTGCGGCTGCGCTACTCGGCGCGACGTCGGCGATAATTCCTCCCCAATCTTTGTCGAGTCCCAGAGCCTCTTTCAGCGACGGAGTAATCGTCTGCATGATGACCCCGATATATCCGCGCCGCATTCGTCCGTGTTTGCGAATCTGCTCGTAGATCGTCTGAACGATATGACTCGGGACTGCGAAGCCGATGCCCTCGCTTCCGCCCGATTGCGAGGCAATCATCGTGTTGATACCCACGATCGCTCCATCGACATCCAACAGTGGTCCTCCGCTGTTACCAGGGTTAATTGAAGCGTCCGTTTGGATGTAGATCATCGGATGATCGGATCGCAACTGCCGCGCGACCGAGCTCACAACACCCAGCGTCATCGAGTTCTCGAGTCCCAGCGGGCTGCCCACTGCCAGGACGAAATCTCCTTGCTTAACGTCCTCGTACTCGGCGAATTTCAAGCTCGGCAGTCCTGTTTGCGCGACCTTGAGAACCGCAATATCGGCTTCCATATCTGACCCGACTACTTCGGCAAGCAAAGTTTTTCCCGGCGGCTTGATTGCCGATTGAAAGTCGGAAAGCTCATTGGAGGGGCGCGGCAGTTGCACTTCCACTCGGCGAGCCCCACCCACAACATGAGCGTTCGTCACGATGTAGCCTGCCGGATCGATGATCACTCCCGATCCGACACCGCTCACGACCTTTAATTGCGTCCCTAGCGCGTCATCGGTTGGTGAAAACCCGCGAGTGCTCACTTGCACCACGCTGGGCCGAACGCGTTCGGAAAGCTGTCGAACAGCCTGACTAATGGTCCGAAGATCAGACTTCTGCGCGTAGGCTTGGAAAGCAATGGCTAATAAAACCAGGGATCGAGGCGGCGGCATCATCCAATGACGAAGTTTACCCGATCAACGATGCATAGATTGTCTGGACGTCAACTATTAAAGTTTTAGTTGACAGGGATGCGCCTTCGGGTTACAAAGGTTTGGGATGACTCTTAAATCCTTAGTTGAAGAGGTCGCCCGTGCCGCGAACGCGATCGGCTAACATCACAGAAGCCGAGTTACGACTAATGGATGTCATCTGGGACAAGGGTCCGGTGACAGTGGCCGATGTTGCCGAAGCCCTTCCAAAAGATCTCGGTCTCGCCTACAACACCGTCCTTACCACGATGCGTATCCTCGAGGATAAAGGATATCTGACACATACAAAGTCCCCTGAGGGCCGCGCCTTTGTCTACAGCGCCGTAGTTGGACGGGAGCAAGCCAGCCGGAACGCGGTGCGCCACTTAATTAGCAGATTTTTTCAAAACTCGCCCGAGCTGTTAGTGCTGAACGTCCTCAAGGACGAGGAACTCAGCGAGACCGAACTCAGCGGTATTCGTCACT
>DASQLD010000465.1:0-12910 GCA_035630195.1 Bryobacteraceae bacterium | reverse complement strand
ATTGGGAACGCCAGCACGCACGGCTCGCGTCTTCAGTTTTTCAATGGATACGAGAGCGCGCTCCATCTCTTCCTCAGTGCGGACAATGCCGACAAGATCCTGCATAAAGTCCTGCAGTTCGTACTGGATCTGATAGGGATTTTCTCCGGCCGCGCTGTTTTCGAGCGGGGAGAGAGCAGTCGCAATCGCCGCGTTTACCTGGCCGTCATCGATTGCAGCGGCCGCGCTGTTACGCGCATACTCGGCGGCATATTTGCCGGCGCGCTGGCCGAAGACGATCAGGTCAGACAAAGAATTTCCTCCGAGCCGGTTGGCGCCATGCAACCCCGCGGCTGCTTCCCCGGCTGCGTACAGCCCTGGGACAGTGGAGGCTTGTGAATCGCCGTCCACCAGCACACCGCCCATCATGTAGTGCGTGGTCGGTCCGACTTCCATTGGGACTTGAGTGATGTCAATCTCGGCGAGTTGCTTGAACTGGTGATACATGCTCGGCAGCTTGCGTTTGATATGGTCGGCTCCGTTTGGTAGACGTTCCTTGATCCAAGCGATATCGAGGAACACGCCGCCGTGCGGACTTCCCCGCCCGGCTTTCACTTCCCGGTTGATGCATCGCGCGACGTGATCGCGGGTTAATAGCTCAGGTGGCCGGCGGGCGTTCTTATCGCCCTGTGTGTAACGCCAGCCTTCTTCTTCGGTATCGGCCGTTTGGGACTTGTAGTTCTCCGGGATGTCATCGAACATGAAGCGACGGCCTTCGCTGTTGCGAAGAACACCGCCTTCGCCGCGAACGCCTTCGGTAACAAGAATGCCGCGCACGCTGATCGGCCACACCATTCCCGTGGGATGGAACTGCACGAACTCCATATCCAGGAGCTCGGCGCCGGCACGATAGGCGAGAGCATGCCCGTCGCCGGTGTACTCCCAACTATTGCTCGTGATCTTGAAGGCCCGGCCAATTCCTCCGGTAGCGATGATCACTGCCTTTGCGCTCCAAAGAATGAAATTGCCTTTTTCGCGGTTGTACCCAAAGGCTCCGGCAATGCGCCCACCATCGAGGAGCAATGTCAGGACCGTGCACTCCATGTGGACTTCCATTCCGGTATGGATGCCATGGTCCTGCAGGGTACGAATCATCTCCAGGCCGGTGCGGTCGCCGACGTGGGCGAGTCTGGGATATCGATGCCCGCCAAAGTTGCGTTGGAGAATTCGTCCGTCTTTGGTGCGATCGAAGAGAGCGCCCCAAGCCTCAAGCTCCTTGACACGTTCGGGAGCTTCCTTGGCGTGCAACTCGGCCATACGCCAATTGTTGAGATATTGCCCACCGCGCATGGTGTCGGCAAAATGGACACGCCAATTGTCCCGATCGTCGACATTGGCTAGAGCGGCTGCGACTCCGCCCTCAGCCATTACGGTGTGAGCTTTGCCGAGAAGCGACTTGCAGACGACGCCAACTTTGACGCCAGAGGCAGCCGCTTCGATGGCGGCGCGAAGGCCCGCACCGCCCGCTCCGATTACCAGAACGTCGTAGGAATACGACTGGAAGTCCGCCATTAAAGGATTCTCCAGTCGGACCAGATGCCCATGGAGCAGAGACGCACATATATGTCGGCGAAGCCGACGGAAAACAGGCTCGCCCAAGCCCAAAGTTTGTGCTTCCCGTTCAGACAAGTGACGCAATCGTATAGCTTGTGGCGGGTTGGATGCTCGGACAGACGGTTGAGTCCGCCCCCGATCAGATGCCGGAAGGCATGGCATCCGAAGACATAGCCGCCGATCAGGATCACGTTGATCAGCAGAATGATGGTTCCGAGACCGATGCCGAATCCATCTGCGAACCAGAGCGCCTTCCACACATCCCAAACAAGAAATCCCCAGATGATGTAGGAGAGCCGAAGAAACTGCCGGTGAAGATTCTGGAAGATCAGGGGAAGACTATTTTCGCCCCAGTAGGACTTGCGCGGCTCGCCGACGGAGCATGCGGGTGGATCGGCCCAGAATGCTTTGTAATACGCGCCGCGGTAGTAATAGCAGGTGAAACGGAACAGGCCAGGTATCCAGAGAATAAATAAGGCCGGGGAGAATGGCAGGAAATCGGGATACCAGGACGGCTTGGGACCGAGCATCGCGTGCGGAGAATCACCATAGATCTCGGGCGAATAAAAAGGGGAAATGTACGGTCCGTAGGTATAGTGGGCGTTCTGAAACGCTGCCCAGTTTGCATAGACAAGGAATGCGCCGAACCCTAGGAACACCAACAAAGGCGGAAGCCACCATGTGTCGCGACGAGAGGTGTTCCCAAAACGACCATTGATCCATAAAACATCTGGCGCGGCCCCGCTGGGCTTCGTGTTCGACGTAGTTTGCATGCTGGTATGTGATCGTGTCCTAGACTGGGACGCAGTATATCGTATCGAGTTCTTACGCCTGCTTCTTGGGGGTGAAGATCAGGGAGGGTATGGGCGGGGCGGCGGAGGTACGCGCCCCGCGGAGGGTTTATCGCTGCTTTTCCGTGACGACGAGATCTCTGGTCAGAGCGAACTCGAGGAGAGTTTCCGGCGGAATGTCGGCAGCCGGTCCACGGGTGGCCGCATTGGTCGCGACGCCGGCGCCCGCGCCGACCCCCGCTCCGATGGCGGCGCCCTTTCCGCCACCTGCGAGCCCGCCAATCAAAGCGCCAGCGCCCGTAGCGATGCCGGTTCTCATCATATTCTTTTTCGTACCGCTCTTGGCTTCCTTCGATACAGTGTTGGTCTGAATCGTAGCGGCGCTTCCGTTGGCGAGATGCAGACGCGACAAGGACAGCGTTATCATTGCCTTGCCCTTCACCTTGCCGCCTTTGTCGGCGCTGACAACCGTTCCTGTAACAGTCGAACCTGTCTTGGCTAGTGTGTGACCATCCACGACGAGCGGACTGGCTAACGTTGCTTCAAACGAAGTTCCACTGGCGTTGGTTTTAGTGCTCACATCGCTTATTGTTCTGACAGAAATGGGTGTGCCGGCAGCTACTACGTACTTCTTAGGCGGTGGTGGCGGGGGCGGCTTGACCGGCTCGGGCGCTGGAGCCGCGGGAGCCCGTGCGGCCGACTGAGTCGCAGGCGCGACGGAACGTGCGGTTGCCGGTTGCGTCGGGTCCGGAGTTACAGCCGCCGGCGCTCCCGCCGGGGGCGTCGCAGATGGTACGGTCGCGGTTGGCGCCTGGTTGGCTGCGTTCTGTTCCGGTTTCGAGCCGCACCCCGACAGCGTGACCATTGCAACAAGCGAAATGATTGATAAGGTTGACGATTTCATGGTGAGGCTCCGGTGTGGTGAATGTGTGCGTGATTAGGATGCGCGCGCACGTTGACGGGATCATTTTTTTTGAGGGCGCGATGTTACGCACTACATGGCATGCTTAGCAGGTACGCCAGAACCTATGGTGGACTGACGTACCACGATCTCGCAATCGAGACACAGATCGCGTCGGTCTGCCGAGACTCTGCCTTCAATACGATCGAGTACGAACTCGGCTGCGCGTTGGCCAAGGATCGCGGTCGGCTGATTGACCGTAGTTAGAGGCGGGCTCGTATAGGCGGACATCGGGACATTATCGAAACCCGCAATCGCAATGTCCCCAGGGATGCTCAAACCCAAGTCACGAGCGGCGCGCATGGCCCCGATCGCGACTGCATCGTTGCGCGCAAAGACGGCGGTAGGGCACTTTGGTAATTGCAGTAACCGGCGCATACCATCAAAACCTTCTTCCTGCGTCGCGAAAGCAGGCGAGTCGAGGTCATCAGGTCCGACAATCAATTCGGGATCCAAATCGCAATTGTGCACCCGGATACCATCCATATACCCGTGGAGACGCGGCAGCACCGAATTGACGGCACCAGAGGCGCCAATGAAGCCGATTCGGCGATGACCCAAAGAGACAAGGTGGTTGACCATCTCGCGACCGCCGTGAAAATGATCTGCATTCACCTGGTCAACATTCGGGTGACTGAGCGTCCGGCCAACCACTACGACGGGAAGGCCACGGTTGACGAAGCGAAGTAGCGCATCGTTGCCTGCTCTGGTTTCGAGCGTCGCGACGACGATTCCATCCACGCGGTGATCGAAGAAGGCATTCAGGGCAGTCTGCTCGCGCTCGATACTGCGTTGGGAAGTAGAAATGAAAGACGTATAGCCGTGCGAAAGCAGAGTCTGTTCAAGATGACGCGCAAGTTCGGCAGAAAAAGGATGCGCAATGTCCGGCAACAGAATTCCGATAACATGCGTGCGGCTCCGCTTCAGACTCCGCGCGAGTCCGTTCGGGTGATAATCGAGATCCTTGACCGCCTGCATGATGCGCTGACGGGCGCCCGGGCTGACATAACCTTTGTCGTTAATCGCGCGGGACACTGTCATTGGCGCCACACCGGCGCGATTGGCGATATCGCGGATAGTCGGTTGTCTCGGACGAAGCCCGCCACTCATGTTACGGTTACTAAATTCCTACCGATCTAGAGTATCTTAGTCGCGTACAAGTGTCCTGGCCTGAGGTCGTCCTGGGTTAGTCGATGTGACACGCGGAAGCGAGTTTCGACGTCCCATAGTAGGGGAGTTCCAAATTTGAATCTGTCGGCCTTCGAAATACTCGCCATCCTTGCGATCGGGTTCCAAAGTTTCCTGCTGTTCCTGGCTCTGTTTGAGCCGACGCTGCGCTACAAGATTTCCCGGCCGCCGTCGGCGCCTGTGGATAGCGAGCAGTTCGACTGTATTCTGGCTACTCTGGCGGACTCAGCCATCCACGCAAACAGTTCCATCGAGGTACTGACGAATGGGGAAGAATTCTACGAGGCGGAACTCGAAGCGATTCGGAATGCTAAGAAAAGCGTCAACCTCGAAGCTTACATTTTTCAGAGAGGCAAGCTGACGAAGCGGTTCGTTGACGCATTGACGGAACGGGCGCGGGTCGGCGTAAAGGTCAACCTGGTTCTTGACGCGATCGGCAGCTTCGCCACCTGGAATTACTATTTCAAAGAGTTGAGAGCCGCCGGAGGACGGGTGGAGTGGTATCACGGCTTCAAATGGCATCAGCTACCGAGGCTCAATAGTCGTACGCACCGCGAGATCATCGTGGTGGACTGCGAGACTGCGTTCATAGGCGGCGCCGGATTCGCGGACCACTGGCTGATTTCAAAGAAAAGGCATCCACGCTGGCGCGACACGATGTTCCGGATCCAGGGCGACGCCGTGGCGTCGATTCAGGCCACGTTCATTGAAAATTGGTTAGAAGCCTCGGGAGAGCTACTGACTGAGGACGAGTATTTCTGTTTCGATAAGAAGGAGCCAGGCTCGGCGACCCTGGTGATTGACAGCAGTCTGACTTCGGGACAGTCGACGCGCGCACGGATGCTCTTTCAGACTTTGATCGCGAGCGCGAAAGAGCGCATCGACATCACGACACCCTACTTCCTGCCCGACGCGGGACTTCGGAACGAAATGGTCCGCGCAGTGGAGCGGGGCGTGAAATTGACAATCATCTGCCCCGGCGGGCACAACGATCATCTGCTGACGCGGCGCGCGAGCCGTCGTCTCTACGGCGAGCTTTTGCATGCAGGGGCGGAGATTCACGAATACCAGGCTTCTATGATTCATGCCAAGACGCTTGTAGTCGACGGAAAGTGGTCTGTGTTCGGCTCGACCAATCTCGATCACCGATCCTTCACGATCAACGATGAGGTGAATGTCGCTTCAAACGATCGCGATCTGGCGGCGCGTCTTCGCAAGGATTTCGTGCACGATCTGGCAGCGAGTAGGCAGATTACGTACGCAAAGTGGAGGCGGCGGCCGCTGTTAGAGCGGTTTTCCGAGGGACTCGGACGGTTGCTTGAGCGGCAGCAGTGAAGTTTCGCATAGCCACTTACAACGTACACAAGTGCAAGGGTCTCGACGGACGTGTGTCCGTGAAGCGCATCGCCGATGTTCTGTCGGAAATGAATGCCGATGTCATCGCGCTGCAGGAGATCTTCCAAGCACAGGGACAGGAACTGGCCGAGCGTCTGGGCGTTCATCCAGCGTTCGGTGAAAACCGGCAGCTACTCGGCGACGCGTACGGTAATCTCGTGCTGAGCCGGTTTCCATTGCGCTCCCACTGCAATCACGATGTCAGCGTAGTGGGCCGGGAGCGCCGGGGATGCCTGCGGACCGATGTCTTGCTGCACAATCGCGCGCTGCATGTATTTAACGTTCATCTCGGAACGGCCTTCTTCGAGCGCCGCCAGCAGGCAAAGCATTTGATAGACGAAGCGGTGCTCAAGAGCCGATCGTTAGACGGACCGCGCGTCGTGTTGGGCGACTTTAACGAATGGTCACGGGGGCACGTCTCACAGATGCTCGCATCCGAATTCGAGAGCACCGACATCCGCGTTTATCTGAAGCGCGCGCGGACTTATCCCGCGATTTTTCCGGTGATGCACCTCGATCATATCTATTACGATCCGCAGCTTAGCGTGGAACATGTCGCGCTACATCGCACTAAGACATCGCTGGTCGCCTCCGATCACGTCCCACTGGTGACAGACTTCCGCTTAGAGTAGCGACCCGCATCTGCCATTGCGATAATGGTGAACTGCACGTATGGAATTCAAGGACCACCTGAAATCCTCGGTGGACATAGTTCGCACTGTCGGAGAATACGTGCGGCTGCGGAAGATCGGGGCCCGCTATTCCGGTCTTTGTCCTTTCCACACAGAGAAGACTCCGTCCTTCAGCGTTAATCCCGGACATGGATTCTATATCTGCTTTGGTTGTGGCAAGAAGGGGGATGTACTCGATTTCATCCAGGAAGTAGAGAATCTCACCTTCTACGAAGCACTCAAGCTGCTGGCCGAGCGGAATGGGATACCAATGCCTGCGAGGCGCGAGCGTAACGATCCGGAAACAGCGCTTCGTTCCGCCATCTATGAATTGCACGAAATCGCAGCGGCCACCTTCACGGAGAACCTCTGGGGGCCTAATGCCGGGGAAGCTCGGGACTATCTCCGAAAGCGCGGACTCTCACAGGTGGTATCCGAGCAATTCGGGCTCGGACTCGCCGACCGCTCCGGTGAGTTATTGAAGCGCGTGCGAAGCCGCTTCAGTGTTGAACAACTGGAAGCATCCGGCCTGTTCGGGAAGAGAGAAGACGGCAGCCTTTACGATCGGTTCCGCGGCCGGCTGATGTTTCCCATCCATAACGAATCGGGCAAGGTGATTGCCTTCGGCGGACGAGCGATGCGCTCGGACGAAGAGCCCAAGTATCTGAACTCGCCGGAGACGGCCATCTACAAAAAGAGCAACGTTCTTTATAATCTTCATCGCGCAAAACAGGCGATCCGGACCACTGAACGTACCGTGCTGGTAGAAGGTTATATGGACGTCATCGGGGTGTATGCAGCCGGGATCAAACACGTCGTCGCGAGTTGCGGCACGGCCCTTACGGAGAATCAGGTTCGCGCGATGAAGCGGCACTCCGAGCATGTCGTAGTCAACTTCGATCCCGATACGGCAGGGTCCAATGCAACCGAAAAGTCGATTAAGATTCTGCTGGACGAAGGCATGCACATTCGCATTCTCGAACTGGAAGGCGGACTCGATCCGGACGAGTATGTTCGCAAGAACGGGGCGGAGATGTACTCGGCGCGTTTAGAGCGGGCGACCGGCTATTTCTTGTGGCTCGCCGACCGGGCGCGGCGGAAATTCGATATGACGTCGGCGGAAGGCAGGGTCGCAGGTTTCGAGAACATGCTGCTTCCCGCGATCCGCAAAATCTCAGACAAGCTGGAACGCGCTGCCGTGGCTGGGGAGGTTGCGGAATATCTCGGCGTCGACAGATCGCTTGTGCTGAAGGAATTTCGCAATACCCCCGGCGCGACACGCACAAATACCCGGCAGCAACAACCTAAACCGGCAAGTTCCACGATGAGCGAGCGGGTTCTAGTGCGGTCGCTGCTGCTCGATGGAGAAGTGAGGTCGACGTTGTTGCCGGTATTGGCAAAGTCGGAAGCGGCGAGGCGGTTCACGCTCTGGCCGTCGATTGAGGCGATGACCCGACTGACGGACGAGGGTGAAGCGGTTACTTTTTCGGCAGTGGAGGGTCGTCTGCCGGAATCACCGCAACGAGATCTGTTGTCGGCGGCTGTCTTTGCCGATAGTTCAGGTGAGGTTTTCTCAAACGAACAGGCGCATTTATATCTCGGCGTGCTGCAATCGGAAGACGCCAAGCTTCGCGCCGAAGATTTGCGTAGCCGGTTAAAGCAAGCCGAACGAACGGGCAACTGGGACGAAGCCTTTCGTTTGACGGCTGAGCTAACCGAGTTGCAGCGAGGGCAATCGAGGAAAACGGGATAAGTTTAGACGTCCCGCTGAGAGGGTTGCCTTTGCGGTACACTATGTGGATCTGAAAGGGTAGATACAGGGTTTTCGTGGCAAGTGATGAAAAATTCGGTCGCTTGAGGCAACTCGTAGATTCGGGGAAAGAGAAGGGCTACGTCCTTTACGACGAAGTCAACGACCTGCTGCCCGACGACATCGCCACCGGTCCGGAACTCGATGATTTACTTGCAGATTTCGATTCTGCCGGCGTCGAGATTCTCGAGGAGCCGAAACTCGAATTCGACAAAAAGCTGGATGAAAGCGAAGAGTTCACCGAACTCGATCTGGCACAGGATTTCGGCGATAAGACAAATGACCCAGTTCGGATGTACCTGCGCGAAATGGGTACGGTTCCCCTACTTACGCGCGAAGGCGAAATTGAACTCGCAAAACGAATTGAACGGGGCCAGCGAAGCGTTAATAAATCACTCTCGCGCTCACCGTTAATTATTCGTGAGATCGCCGCGTTAGCGGAGGATATCCGTCGCGGTCAGCTACAGGCGGGCGATGTCCTGATCACCGCCTCGGAGCCGGCCCTTCTTGATGAGGAGGGAGAGATCGATCGGGAGACGCAACAGCTCCTCGCAGACATCGAAGAAATCGACAATCTTTATCGGAAGGCGCGGCAAACTCGACAGAAGCTGGCCGCGACTCAACGACAAACGAAGCCGAAACAACATCGAAGCCATCGATTCGAGTTGGCGCGGACGATGGTGACAATCTCGCGTAAAATCCGCGCGCTTTCGCTCTCGTCTTCGACCCGGCGGCAGTTAATCGGAAAATTACGTGGGGCGGTTGAAGAGTTCAAAGCTCTTGATAAAGAAATCGCCCGGGCGCAGCGGAAATCGGAAGAATGCGACACGCCGGTTAGCACGGTTGTCAACGGGAGAGATTCCAAGCGCGATCTGCGGCAACTTTCGCTTCGGATGCAGCAGCTTGAGGAAGAGTGCGGCGCGACCTCAGTTGAGCTTCGTCGAACGCTACAGATTCTCGATCGCGGCGATCTGGAGGCCGATATCGCCAAGAAGCAACTGATCGAGGCGAATCTTCGCCTTGTGGTCTCGATCGCCAAACGTTATACCAATCGCGGCTTGCAGTTTCTTGACCTCATCCAGGAAGGCAACATCGGCCTGATGAAGGCCGTGGATAAGTTCGACTATCAACGCGGCTACAAATTCTCGACCTACGCGACCTGGTGGGTTCGGCAGGCAATTACACGTGCCATCGCCGACCAGGCGCGGACGATTCGCATCCCCGTCCACATGATCGAGACGATCAACAAACTGGTGCGCGCCCAACGGCAGCTACAGCAGGAACTTGGTCGCGAACCTACGACGGAAGAACTGAGCCGCCGTCTGGAGCTTCCGGTCAACAAAGTACGCAAAGTGCTGCGCATCGCGCAGGAGCCTATCTCCCTCGAAACACCGGTGGGCGAAGAGGAAGAATCGCATCTCGGCGATTTCATTGTCGATCGGCGCGTGACGTCGCCGAGCGAAGCGGTCATCAATCTCAACCTTCGGGAACAGACGGCTGAGGTCTTAAAGACCCTGAGCCCTCGCGAAGAAAAGATCATCAAGATGCGCTTCGGCCTGCAGGATGGCAGCGAGCATACGCTAGAAGAAGTCGGCCAACACTTTGCGGTCACCCGCGAGCGCATCCGCCAGATCGAAGCGAAGGCGCTTCGCAAGCTGCGGCATCCGAGCCGCAGTCATCGTCTCCGCGCATTTCTCGATGCGACTGTGGGCGAGTAGATTTCTTGTACCAGTTGCGTGATGTCCGGAGGGATGAGCGCGCGCCATTCTTCGCCACTCTTGATAGCCTCTCTGAAGCGTGTGGACGAATAGGCGTCATAATTGCCGGGCGCAAGCGATCGGACGGCATGTCGCAATGGCTCCGGCGGAATATACTCGCCGAATCGCGGAGCTACTAGAAGGCGAAATTCCTCCAGCATCCGCGAGACAAAATCGGGTTCCCCATAATCCCACGTAACGATTCGTTCGGCTGCATCCCGACCGCACAGGAGATGAATTTCGGCTCCAGGGTAATGAATTCTTGCTTCGCGCGCGATTTCGACGAAGAGCCCTCCATCGGCGACGGCGGCAGACAGATTGGGCGCCGCGCTAGCGATTCGCTCCATCATGGCGAGCCGTTGATCGAGTGTCGCGCCGTCGAACTGCTTGTGAGGGAATGCGCGAGGAATCGCGAGGACAACCTCATCGACCAGTTCGAGCGCTGCATTCGCCAGCGCTACGTGTGCCGTCGTGGGAGGGTTGAACGCGCCCGCGAGTACAGCGACAGATGACGGAACGCCCCTTGCTTTATGGGCGAACTTCATGCCCTGACTTCATGCCCCTGACTCAGGCGAGGATATCACTCACCAGTTCGCCATGAACGTCGGTAAGCCGGTAGTCCCGTCCGCTGTAGCGGTACGTCAGGCGCTTGTGGTCGAGCCCCATCTGATGGAGCACAGTAGCATGCAGATCGTGGATATGCACACGCTTATCGACCGATTTGAAGCCGAAGTCATCGGTGGCGCCGTGGATGTGGCCTTTTTTGAAGCCACCACCGGCGACCAGATAGGTGAAGCCGTGATTGTTGTGGTCGCGGCCGTTCTGCACTTTTACCAGACCACCCACTTCGACAGCAGGCGTGCGTCCAAACTCGCCGCCGATGAGCACGATGGTTTCATCGAGCAGACCACTGGCTTTCAAATCCTGGAGTAACGCAGCGATCGGACCGTCGCTGAGATTGGCCAGATCGCGGTGCAGCATGATGTCGTCGTGGTTGTCCCAAGGCTGGAAGTTGCCGTAGTAAACCTGAACCATGCGCACTCCACGTTCGCACAAGCGCCGAGCGATCAGGCAGCCGCGCGCGAAGTCACCATCGCCGTAACGAGCGCGAACGTGCTCGGGCTCCTGGGTGATGTCGAACGCATCCGGCGCTTCCTTCTGCATACGGAACGCGATTTCGGCCGCCTGGATGCTGGCTTCGAGTTCGGGATCGCCGCCTTCTTTCTCAAGATGCAGACGGTTGAGCCCGGCGAGAAGGTCGAGTTCTTTGCGCTGCTGCTCCGACGTGAGACGGGGATTGCGGATATGCTCGATGAGCTTCTTGGGGTCCTTCTCTCCGAGTGGAAGGTATGTGCCCTGATGCACCGCGGGCAGAAATGTCGAGCTCCAGAGCGCATGCCCGAGCACTGGCAAACCGGGACACAACACGACGAAGCCGGGGAGATTCTGATTCTCCGAACCTAGACCGTAAGTGAGCCAGGAACCCATCGCGGGCCTTCCGGGAAGCTTCTCGCCACAGTTCAGCAGGAACAACGACGGCTCGTGATTGGGACGGTCTGTGTACATCGAGCGAATGACACAGAGATCGTCGGCCATGGCCCCGATCTTCGGAAAGATCTCGCTGACCTCAATTCCGCTCTTGCCATACCGTTTGAACTCGAACGGGGACTTCAGGAGATTACCGGTCTTGCGCTCGGTTTTAAGATTGCTGCCCGACGGCATCGGCTGCCCGTTGTACTTGTCGAGCATGGGCTTCGGGTCGAAGGTGTCAACCTGCGATGGACCGCCGTTCAGGAATAGATAAATCACCCGCTTCGCCTTGGCAGGAAAGTGAGGCGGCTTCGGCGCGAGCGGATCGCCCATCGTCTCGGTGGCGCCGAGCACGCCCGCCATACCAACCGAGCCGAATCCGGCTCCCATCATCTGCAGCAGTTCACGGCGTGTCATGGTAGTAAGGCCTTCAATTCAGGAAAAGAAATTCGTTGGAGGTTAATAACACGCGCGCATACTGCGTCCAGTTGCCATCGCGAAGATAATCGAGGCCGAGCTTAAGTTCCTGCTCGTCAGGTTCGCGGCCATACGCCAGCTTGTAGGCGCTGCGAATCTTTTCTTCGTCTGTTCCCGAAACGCGCGCGGCCAGCGCCTTTGCCTGCTCTTCGACAAATGGACTGTTCATCAGGAAGAGTCGCTGCGGAGGGACGTTCGTGCGCATGCGCTGCTCGGCCGTACTGACAGGTTGTGGGAAGTCAAAGAGCGCAAGCATGCCGTTCAGCTTTCTGCGGCCGATGAAGCCGTAGACCGTCCGCTTGTCGGATTTATCGATCTGTTCGGGATTCGCTTCCGCTGGTTGTATATCGAGCTTGCCAGAAACATAGAGCATCGAATCGCGCAGCGACTCAGCATCGAGCCTGCGCCGGTTCGCGCGCCAGAATAGCGTATTTGCGGCATCCTTCGTCTTGTTCGGCTCCATCTCGTGAGCGCTCAAGGCATAGGCGTCGGACAACATGATCTGCCGATGCAGCTTTTTGATGCTCCAGCCGTTGGAGACAAACTCGGAGGCTAGATAGTCAAGCAACTCAGGGTGAGAAGGACGTTCGCCGAGCTGACCGAAGTTGCTGGGCGTGTTCACGATGCCCCGTCCGAAATGGTACATCCACACTCGATTGACGAATACTCGCGCCGTGAGTGGATTCTCGGGGCTGGCAATTGCCTCAGCGAGTTCCAGTCGTCCGCTGCCTTTGGTG
>DASQLD010000464.1:0-7561 GCA_035630195.1 Bryobacteraceae bacterium | reverse complement strand
CCGATTGCCAACGCGATTCCAGAACCGTCCCGCTCCCCGGCCACCGTTCGTTCCCCCGATCTTCAGCAGGAATCACCCGACCTGTGCTGATGAGCCTGGCGACTCGCTCGATAACCTCATTCCCCGGCATGCGCCAAACGTCGCCTGCCGATACCCGTTCCGTTAACAATCCTTTGAGCGACCGAATGCAACTCGAATCCAGGCGGAGGCGCAAGAGAAAGCGCAAGGCTGTGAGATAAGACCACCAAGCCGTGCCGCGATAGCGCCAAAACACCTCAAGTGCCGTTCCTTCATGCGCATGCACGATCATAGGCGAGGACAGTCCACGTGTGGGCTATGACAACAACTTCGATTCTACTTCACGGAAGGAAAACTATAGCCGTAGCGCGCCAGAATCGTCCTACCCGATGAGCCGATCAGAAAATTTCGAAAGCTGTTCGCGTTGGCTTTTCTCTTCGATGACGTCAGAATGCCGAGAGCCTGATCGACGGGGGAATGAAGGTTTTCCTCGACTCGCAGAACAGTGCCCTTGTCCTTCAACACCAGAGATAGCGCCGTGAATGCGGCATCGGCATTTCCGCTGGCGGCGTGCTGCCTTGCCATGGAGATGTTGCTCGCGTACACGATCTTGTCCTGAACGCGATCCCAGAGGCCGGCCGCCTTTAATGTTTCGACAGCCGCTCGGCCGTAGGGGGCGACGGCTGGATTTGCGATGGAGATGAAACGAATGGCGGGCGATGCCAGAGATTCCAAGCCCAGGGCAGTCGCTCCCGGCAGCCACAAAGCGAGCCGTCCTCGTGCAAAAACCGCCCTGCTTTCGGGGGTTAGCTGGCCCTTTCGTATCAGCGCATCGACATGTTCTGTATCTGCGGATGCAAACACATCGAAAGGCGCGGCGTTCTCAATTTGCTGCGCGAGTTGGGCTGTCGATGCAAAGCTGTAGACAACCCGAATGCCAGACTCCCGCAGAAACTTCTCCGCAATTTCAGTAAACACTTCCGATAGGTTTGATGCAGCGGCCACTGTAATGCTTGATCGATGATCTACAGTGCGGCAGGTCGTGAAAAGTGAAAGGAGGGTGACCAGGCAGACATGTCTGATGGACAGCACGCACTGTCACATTAGCACGACATAATAACGTGAACCTTACACTAGTCTCTCATCGGAACAGCAGCGGCGCCGTCTCGACGAGCAGTTTACGCCAGACTGGATAGGTGTGTCCACCTTCCGTTTCGTGGAACTTCGCATCGATACCGTGGCTGCGGAGTGTCTCTGAAAGCTCTTTAGCCCTGGGCGCGACAGCATCCTGTGTTCCCACTCCGATCCACATTAGATCGAGCTTCTTGGCGCCCTTCGCTTCGGCAGCAAACGACTTGTATCGACTTTCAAAATCTGAGTTGGACATACCGGCCCCAAACACACCGATTGCGGAGAATTGGTCCAGATGCCGCATGCCGATCTGTAGAGCCTGACTGCCTCCCATTGAGAGTCCGACAACTGCTCGATTCTTTCGTCCCGACGCCACACGATACTTTGACTCCATCATGGGCATGACTTCCTTCACTAAGTACTGTTCGAATTTCTCGTTGTTGCCGGGTTGGCCTTCCGCCGGACGAGCTCCGAACGGCAATGCATGTCCCCAAGGCATTACGACGATCATCGGAACCGCTTTCTTATCCGCCTGGAAGTTATCGAGGATGAAGTTCGCGTTACCTGCCATAGTCCATCCGGCTGCTAAATCGTTACTTCCGTGCAGAAGGTACAACACTGGGTAGCGCGTACTTCGATCTTTGTCATAACCGGGCGGCGTATAAACGAAAACTTGTCTGGCGGCTCCGTCAAGCACGTTTGATTGATGCCAAGTGACTTCAACCCGGCCATGGGGCACATCCCGAAACTCCCACGGCTGGCCACCCGGGACTTGGACCATGCTCGCTGAAGTTCTGGCTCGAAGCTTCACTAGCGGATTGATGGGATCGGTTATCGTGACACCATCTACATTGAATACATAGATATAGATGTTCGCAGGTACGGGCCCAATGGTGATGCTCCATATACCTTTGTCATCTTTCGTGAGCGGCTGCGGCTTGTTCAGGTTCCACTCGCCGAGCACCGATACAGACGATGCCTTCGCCGCCTCCAGACGAAATGTTATTGTCTTATCCGGATGCACCTCAGGAGACTGCAGCAACGTCTGCGCCATAGTGACATGAGTCAAACAGGCCGACGCGACTACAAAAGACAACCATTTGTTCATGACGCTGATCTTATCCGATCGCAATCTCAACCCAAGACTTGGATAGTTCCGATGCGAACAGCGCTTCGATGACCACCATATTTGCGAGCGAATCCTCGAGTGGTGTCGGCACTTCGCCTTGCCCGCGAACCGCCTTCGAGAACATATCGCCCTGTAGCGTGTACTGATCGCAAACACCGAACTCTTCCGTACGAAATCCGGCGCCCTCATCCACGAAAATGCGTGTTGGCTTATCGGGCGGCGCGTTGAAGGGGATCTCAATCTCGATTCGCCCTGTCGTGCCAAGAATCTGTACGCGTTGAAAAGGCGTCATCTGAGTGCTACACGTAAATACGGACTGACCGGCGCCGAAGTCGAGCGTTCCAGAGATCAATCTGTCGATGCGCATCTCAGGATCACGCTCAAACGCTCCGATGGCCCGCAAGGGTTCGGAACCAAATAAGAATCTGGAGATCTGCACCGGGTAGCATCCGATGTCCATCAGGGCGCCGCCGCCCCACTCCTCGACATTGCGTATGTTTTGCGGATCGCGATTGAAGTAACTGAATGCCGACACGATCGACCGCAAAGCGCCGATGGCGCCGGAGCGAATCAAGTCGCGGGCGTGGATCCATTGGGGATGTACGCGCACCATGAACGCCTCGCTGATTTTCACTCCAGTGCGATCGCGAACGACCATCAACTCGCGACATTCCTGAGAGCTAAGGCCGATTGGCTTTTCGCATAAAACGTGCTTCCCTGCTTCGGCCGCGCGAATCGACCAAGGCACGTGCAAATGATTCGGCAGAGGGTTATAGATCGCTTCTATTTCGGGGTCCGCCAGCAATTCTTCGTAAGAGCCGTATGCCCGTTGAATACCTAGGCTGTCGGCAGCTTTTTTGGCTTTCTCAGCATCGCGCGAACCGATCGCGATTACATCCGACCAGTCGCCGCGCTGCATACCCGGAATTACTTTCACGAGAGCGATCTTGGCGGCACCTAAAACGCCCCACTTCACGATATCGCGCATAGCCGTTACAGTTTCTCATGAGCGCAACTAACGTTTTGGATAGTTTGGCGAGGCTTTGATCTCCTCAATCTGTTGCAGGTGGCGTTCGTTGTGCGCCGGTATCGCCAACAGCATCTGGTAGACGTCCACCGGCGTTGGTACGGGTCCGTACTTCACGAAACTGTTCCGCAAATCCTCGCGTGTTTCCCACAGCCACTTAAGGTTCGAATCCCGGCGCGTCTTGAACTCGGCGACAAGAGCCTCACTCGTAGCCCAGCGACCAGAAGGCTTGAACGTCTCCGGCGCCTGCCTGGGTTTTGACCGGTCATTCGTAACGGCGACCAGTTCCTCGTCTTTTATGCTGGCGACGGGATTCGCAAGCGAATTCGTGAGTCCGGCCATCGCAGATACGAACATGTTGCGTTCCGCCAGAACGAGGTGTTCAGTTACCTCGGCGACCGACCATTTATCGGCAGCCGGCTTGAAATTCCACTGGGTATCACTCAAGCCATCCACCTGATCCAACACCCGCTTTCGCGTGGAATGGAAATAGCTCATGATGCGGTCCCGCTCGCCCTTATCGATCGTTTTCGCTGAATCGATAACGCTCACTTCCTTGAAGTAAACGATGGAATTCGCATCGTGATTCTGGATACCGATATAGCCGTAATCTGGTCTAGGACCGCGCGTCGGCTCATAGTGCTGCTTGCGCCCAGGAACCGGTTTCGAGGGATCGAACTCGTTGACGAGCTTGCCGTTTAGTGTGACACGTGTGATAGGACCGGCAAGCTCGATATCCATCGTGTTCCATTCGCCTTGGGGATCTTGCGCCAACTGTGTCGATCGGCTGAGAGAGTAGATAGCTCCTGTGCGATGCCATTCATCGCCAGCGCTATCGATCTGGACCTCAAACCCGTTGTGAACTCCATACCAGGCATCGGGGGCAGGCTCCGGCATTCGTATATACACACCCGAATTAGCTCTGGCTGACGCAGCCTTGAACACTACTCGAACTGTCTGGTTGCCGAACTTCTGCTTCGTGTAATAGAGCAGACCCATTCCGCCCTCGGTTTTAAGCATGCCGTCTTCCACAACGAACCTGCCATGGCCAACCATTTCCCAATTAATCAGATCCTTACCATTGAAAAGCTGCAGGGGTTCGACAGCGTTGAGAGAGAAAGGCACTACCAGAAGCAACGCGATTTTCATACGCCTACGAGTCTATCAATCAGCCACAGGTCGAACTCCGAATCTTTCTCGGGAGATATAATGCACAGGTCGCGAGGTTAACATTTATTGCACACAATCACGCGAATTCTCATCGTGGGCGGAGGCGAATCTCTGCGACACGCGCGTTCACATGATTTGCGAGCTGCTGGGTTCGAAGTGATCGATCTCGCGAATGGCGATCGCACCCTCGACTTGGCGCGTCAGTTGAAGCCCGAGGTCATCTTGCTTTCGGCCGGCCCCGGGGAAGATTCGCTATCTGTAGTTATTCGCCTGAAGGCAGACGTATCTACACGAAAGATTACGGTGATCGCCATGGTCGACCCTGGCGCCAGCGACCTTGATGAAGCCGCGCTCTATGACGCCGGAATTGAAAGTACTATCCGATCGCCGACGTCTCGCGTACTGGTGGCTGCGGTTCGCGCTTCGATTCGAAATGCGCACGTGCAGACAGAATTGCGCCACTCACTCAAGCAGGAACGAATCGCCCGTCACGAATTGGCCGCCGCTAAGCGCGCAGTTGTTGAATCCGAAACGCTCTACCGAGAGATGAGCGAATCCTTTCCGTACGGCGTTTGGATGAGCGATGCATCTGGAACGCCTATCTTTGTGAGTGCTGCATTTCTGGCTCTCACGGAAACCACAATCGAACAAGCCCGTGCAGGCGACTGGCGCAAACGGATCGCCGCTGACGACTTGAACGGATACCTCAATACATGGCGGCGATCGCTTCAAACGGGGGAGCCATGGGAACACGAATATCGCGTTCTCGGACCCGACGGCGAGTATCATCACGTACTTAGCCGCGGTCGTCCGATACTCGATCATCGAGGCGAGATTGTGGCTTGGGCGGGCATCAATCTCGATCTCAATGAGCGCAAGCACCAGGAGCAACAGATCCAGCGGCTAGCCTCCAATGAGGAGATGCGACGCCGCCAGTTGGAAGCCATTATCAACAGTCTTACCGAGAGTCTCGTCTTGTTCGATCTCGAATCAAAGACGATCGTCATGAACCCGGCCGGCCAACGACTGTATGGTTTTACACCGCAGGAAATGCCATTGGCTCCGGACTTACTAAAGACGATTCTGGAAAGTAAGACTTCCGACGGGAAAGAAGTCCCGTTCGATCAATCACCTCTGATGCTTGCTGCCCGTGGCGGTACTGTTTCCGATGTTGAGCTTCACGTACGCCGGCGCGACAGCCACAAATTTTGGGTTGGGAGTTGTGGCGCAGCGCCCGTGCTGGACGTGTCCGGACGGGTGCGATTCGCCGTCAGCGTGATTCAGGACATAACCGAGCACAAGATCGCGGAAGAAGCCCAGCGGGAAAGCGAAGCGCGTTTTCGTGGTTTAACGCAGAGCATTCCCAATCTCGTTTGGACCGCCGATGCCGAAGGTCGGCCGGTCTATTTCAGTACGCAATGGCTTGAGTATACAGGCCAGACGCTGGAGGAAGCTTGCGATTGGGGATGGCTCAACGCAGTTCACCCGGACGATGCGGAAGGCGCGACGAGGAGGTGGTCTGAGGCGGCTTCCAACAAGCGACCCTATGAATCCCTCTACCGGCTGCGACGCCATGATGGTGAATTTCGCTGGCATATTGCCCGTGGATGGGCACTTCAGAACGATGCCGGCGAAGTGCTCCATTGGGTAGGTACATGTACAGACATTCAGGAGCAGAAAGATGTCGAAGTCGAGCTGCGCCGGGCGAATATTCTGCTACAAAGATCTAACGAAGACCTTCAGCATTTTGCCTTCGCAATATCCCACGATCTTCAGGAACCCTTGCGCATGGTTACAACATTCACCGAGACCCTCGCGCGTCGTCTTGAAGACAAGCTAACTCCGGACATCGCCGATTACGTCGACTACATCAAGGAAAATACTGGCCGTATGCGACAAATGATCAGCGACCTTTTGTCGTATTCGCGTATCACGCATGAGGAGGACGCTCCTGGCCGGCAATTCTCCGAATCGCAGGCCGCGCTAATGTGGGCCGTGAACAACCTGCATAGTTCTCTCGAAGAATCCGGCGCCGTAGTTATCGGCTCGGATCTGCCTCCGGTCGCGGCCGATTTCGGCCGCCTCACCCAGTTGTTTCAAAATCTCATCTCAAACGGCATCAAGTACAGTCAGGAGCAGCCGACACGCATCTCCGTGACGGCGGAGCGTGACGGTGAAATGTGGCGATTCTGCGTCGCCGACAATGGCATTGGCATAGATCCAACTCACCACGAACGCATTTTTTGCGTATTCAAACGCTTGCATGGGCGGGAAGTTCCCGGTACGGGTATCGGATTGGCGCTGTGTCGCCGGATTGTCGAACGATACGGCGGTAGGATATGGGTTGATTCCAAGCGCGGAGAGGGATCGCGATTTTACTTCACGTTTCCGGCAGCCGAGCGACCATCCACCATGGCGGCACGCACCTAGGCATCTTGGAGGGCTTGGTCAGAGACAATGCAGACTGTTCGCTTGCGCGAGAAACTCGCTGCCTTCAAGGACCGCTGGCTTCCGCGGATTGTCGGAACCCTGAACGGACAAGAAGTCAAACTGGTGAAGTTCCAGGGGGAGTTTGTGTGGCATCATCACGAAAACGCGGACGAGATGTTTCTGGTTGTACACGGGTCATTTCGCATGGACTATCGTGATGCTTCTTCGGGGACCGAGCGCCAGACCGAAGTTGGGGAAGGTGAATTTGTAATAGTGCCCCGTGGCATGGAGCATCGTCCTGTCGCCACGAATGAGGTACATGTTTTACTCTTCGAGCCGGCGGGCACGTTAAATACCGGCAACATTCGGGACGAGCGCACAGTCGACGCGCCTCCTATAATCTAGGGTAACTGGATGGAGGTTTGAATAAGGGAAGAATGGATGCAGTAGACGAGCTGCCTGGAGGCATGGAAACTGGGATCAACTCGTACGAGTTAAGCAACTTAGGGTGCTAATGCGCTTGCCCCCTCGGGTGACACAAGTAGTTAAGACACTGTTCGCCGTTCGCTGAAAACTAATCGACCGGCAGGGCGAGTTTACAGGATACTCGGAAGCGGTTGGTGAAGCGGAGGCAGGCAATGCGGGAGCGCAACCTG
>DASQLD010000463.1:0-6025 GCA_035630195.1 Bryobacteraceae bacterium | reverse complement strand
CAGGAAATCTCGAGAAGGCCTACCAGACCCTTAAATTATGGGCACAGACTTATCCTCGTCGCGGGGGAGGCAACGCAGATCCCAGGGGTCTATTAGCAGGCATATCCTCCCAGGGGACCGGCCGATTTCAAACGGCCATTGAGATTGCGCAGGAAAGAATCGCGGGGGAGCCTAATCAAGCATCGGCGTACGGACTCCTTGCGTCCGCCTATCTTCGCACGGACCGTTTCGCCGAGGTTGAGAGCACGCTTAAGCGGGCCTTCGAGCGCAAACTGGAAACACCCATGATTCTGGTTAACCGATACAACATTGCAGTCCTAAGGGGAGACCAGGAGGAGATGAACCGCGTCGTCAGCCAGGCCAGGGGAAAGCGAAGATCGGAACACTGGGTGGCCCATCAAGAGGCTCTCGCTCTCGCCCGTTCCGGCCAGCTTTTGGCCGCGGGTCGTTCATCCAACCGCGCCGTGGAACTGGCCCTGCAAGAGCAGTTTGGAAGCGAATCCGCAGCAAGTTACCGGGCCTCACGAGCGTTTTGGGAAGCCGTTTGCGGTAATGCTGCCGAAGGAATAAAGAGCGCCCTGGCCGCGCTCGAACTTTCCAAGGGCCGAGACGTTGAATTCGCCGCGGGCTTTGCTCTCGCTCTTTCGGGGGAGTCTTACCGATCGGCGGCGCTCGCCGGCGATCTAGAAAAGCGCTTCCCCGAAGATACGTTTGTGAAATTCACTTACGCACCGGTTTTGCGCGCGTTAGCCGCACTGCGGCGGGCCAAGCCGGCAGAGAGTGTGGAGCGGCTGGAAATCGCTCGCCGGTATGAGCTGGCGGCGAATGGCCTCTCCTTCAACGGTTATTATCTTGGCGGTTTGCACTCGGCATATGTGCGCGGCGAGGCCTTCATCGCGGCGCAACGGTATGCGGAAGCGGCGGCCGAATTTCAGAAGATCCTCGATCACCGGGGTGTCGTGGGGCTGGATCCGATCGGCGCACTGGCGCACTGGCGCCTCGGGAAAGTGTTCGCTTTGTCGGGAGACAAGACCAAGGCCAAAGTTGCATACGAGGCATTCTTCGCACTTTGGAAAGACGCGGACCTCGACATCCCGATCCTGAAAAGTGCCAAAGCAGAGTACGCGAGGCTGTAGCCCGCGCTGTAACCTTCGGCGTCCGATTCCTTATGCTGTGTAGAGGAAAAATGAACGACCGGACCATGCACACACTGCCGGGATCATCCCAGTTTCCGACCACGCGGTGGACCATGGTGGTCGCGGCCGGCGATCCCCATCGGAAAGAAGCCCGGTCCGCTCTGGTCTCTCTATGTGAGAACTACTGGTATCCGTTGTACGCCTATCTGCGCCGGCGCGGTTATCCAGCCGATCAGGCACAGGACCTCACGCAGGACTTCTTTATCCGGATGTTGGAAGGGCGATATCTTGATCGCGCTGACCCGGAAAAGGGCCGGTTCCGGTCGTTTCTGTTGACCTCTTTGAAGTTCTTTGTCGCTGACGAAGAAGATCGTCAGCGCGCGCATAAACGGGGCGGCACGGCGGTTGTCTCGCTCGAATTTTCGTCTGGCGAAGAGCGCTACCAACGCGAGCCTGCGCACGATGAGACGCCTGAGCGGATCTTCGAACGGCGCTGGGCGCTCGCGGTGCTCGACCGGGTCGTTGAGAGATTGCGGAACGATTTCGTGCAACACGGCCGCCCGGAGCACTTCGAGCGGTTGAAGGTGTTCCTTCTCGGCCAGTCCGACGCGCCGTATGCCGCCCTGGCTGGCGAAATGAACACCTCAGAGGGAGCGCTCAAAGTCGCGATTCAAAGCCTTCTCAAGAGATATCGCGAACTCTTTCGACAGGAAATCGCGGATACGGTGGCCGATCCCGCAGAAGTAGAATCCGAACTCCGATTTCTGGCTGCCGTGCTGACGGGCAAGTAGCGGCAGCGACCATAGCCGGACATCGGAGGCTCAGGATCGCCCGTTTAGGACGAGACGCTGGCCAGCATCCGGCGATAACGTCGATGATGAGATATGGCCTGCCGATGGAACGCGTAGATCCTGCCTGACGGCGAAGGGGTGATGAGAGAATCGTCGGCAACGGCGAGGAGCCAACCCCAGCCCGGTAGCTTGCGCCCTGGCGACAAGGAAGGACATAAGCGCCTCGTTCGAGCGCGGGAAGACTTATTGATCGCTAATCATGGGGAAACCCGAGGCTTCCTTCTCACCGGCGTTAACGAAAACTATATCCTTGGCGTCGGAGTAGCGGCCGAGCGCCTGAAGTCGCTGCCCTTCCTGAATGTGCTTGCTCCAGACGTGCTCTTGGGCTGTTGCGTAGCCAAAGCTGATGGCAAGCAACAACGCCCATGGCGGAACGATGCGAGCAGATCGGACGCACAGCGATGTTGGATGAAGCGCGAAACGTCGCATTGGAGACCTCCTTGTATCAGCAGGAGGCTAACCCCTGGATGTGTGACGGTTCAATGGCGAGCGTGTCGTTTTCGTGTGGCGCGCGTGCCCTGATAAGTGATCTGAAATCATGCGCATTCAGAATGCGTGTTCAGGTGCGATTCGCGTGCTGACGGGCGTTGGTATAATCTCGTGGCTGGGAGGCCCTGTCCTGGACGCCAGTACGCCAAAGGTTCGCTTCGGGTTATTCGAGGTCGATATTGCGTCGGGCGCTTTGCGGAAGGAAGGTGTCAAAATCAAGCTGCAAGAGCAGCCCTTCCAGGCTTTGATCGCGCTTCTGGAGCGGCCGCAGGAGATCCTGACCCGCGAAGAACTCCAGAAGCGGTTGTGGCCCGGGGACACTTTCGTCGACTTCGATCGCGGATTGAACAAGGCCATCAATCGACTCCGCGATGCCCTCGGAGACGATGCCGAGAATCCACGATTCATCGAAACCCTGCCGCAACGAGGGTATCGTTTCCTCGCGCCAGTGGAGAACCTCCGCTCCAGACCTGCATCGTCGCCTTCCCCCATTCCACCCGTTCGTCACCGGATCCAACGGCGCGGCTTATTGGCCGCTGGAGGCGGGCTCATCGCCACAGGACTACTCGGTGTCATAGCCTATCGCACTCTCAAGGTGACCTCGCGGCGCATTCAATCGATTGCGGTGTTGCCCCTCGAGAATGTGTCAGGCGACCCCGCGCAGGAGTACTTTTCTGATGGGATGACAGATGAACTGATCGGCGAGATTGCCCGAATTCGTTCGTTGCGCGTCATCTCGCGGACATCCGTGATGCGGTATAAAGGCGGGGCGAGGAAGTCCTTGCCGGAGATCGCCCGGGAATTGAATGTAGACGTGATTCTCGAAGGAACCGTGGCGCTCTCCGGCAGCAAGGTGCGGATCACGACCCAATTGATCCGGGCGCAAGAAGAACGGAATCTTTGGTCTGAGAGATACGAGCGGAATCTTGCCGACGTCCTTGCACTGCAAAGCGAAGTTGCTCGCAGCGTAGCGCGTGAAATACAGATTCAGCTAACGCCTCAAGAGCAGACCAGCCTGGCGCGTAAACGATCCGTCAATCCTGCAGGGTATGAGGCTTTTCTCAAGGGTAACTACTTCCTCCACAGAGCCATTCCGGGCATGCCGAAGAGCATCGAATTTTTTAGGGAAGCGATCAGATTGGATCCTGCTCATGCCGAGGCGCATGCAGGTTTGGCCCATGCCCTGTGCTACGCCGGAATTTTTGGGCTTCAACCGTCAAAAGAGTCTTTCCCGGCCGCTCGAGCGGCAGCGTTGAAGGCACTCGAGCTGGACGAATCGAACGCGTCTGCCCATAACGTTTTGGCAGATGTGAGGAAGGGATATGACTGGGACCTTGCAGGCGCGGTTGCGGAATATCAGCGAGCGTTGGAATTGAATCCGAGTCATCTGCTGACTCGATTGTGGTATGCCGAGTGCCTGTCGCGCATGGAGAAGTACGACGAGGCTCTGGCAGAGTCCGCGCGAGCGCTTCGCCTGGATCCTGTATCGCCTATCAGCCTGAATGTCCGTGCGATGCTCCTGTTTCGCGCCCGCAGGTACGACGACGCGATCCGAGTCGCTCACCAAGCACTTGAACTAGATCCCACGTTCGTGAACGCGCTCTGGTGGGAAGGCCTGTCTCATGCTGGCAAGCGGGACTACTCCAAGTCCCTCGCCTGCCTGACCATGGCCGCCAAAATGAACGATAGTCCGATATTCCGAGCAGTGTTGGGGCACGTCTATGGGCTCGCCGGACAGAGGAGTAAGGCGCTCCGAATTCTGGAAGAGCTCACTGCAATCTCAAAGCAGAGACATGTGTCGCCAGTGGATTTCGCGATTATCTACGCGGGTTTGGGGGATATAGATGCGACATTTCGCTGGCTGGAGAACGCATATCAGACTCGGGCAACCCGGGTGCACGAATTGAAATCCATGTACTTCGACAGCCTCCGCTCGGACCCTCGTTACGCAGGACTGGCAAGACGAGTAGGGCTTCCGATCTAAGGAGTTGTCGTAGAGACTTGACGGGACAAAGGGGCCAGGCCGTACTCACTATGAGGACGACCTGGCGTTAGCCCAGTCGAACGGCTAGTCGACTCTGTAACCCACGCTTCCGGTGGGATTGCCTATAACCACAGCGTGGATTTCCTTTCCGTGTCTCACTACCACTATCCGGGCGTTTATCGCAGGACTGCCATCACTGGGGACGATCTGGAACGTTCCGGTGCAATTGGCATTCACGGTGTAGACGCCTTTGGCGGCTCTCCAGTCTTCCGCATACGGAACACCGTTAAGAATGCCAAAGTCCACCTGGCTCAGATTTCCCTGACCGTCAAAGTGCGTTAGCGCCACAGCCCGGAGCATTCCGGTTCGTGGCCCATTGAGCACTGTACCGTCGACTTTGAATCCGTAATCTCCTCTGATAGTCCGATTGGAGCATGGACCATCGCTTGACGGCGCTTGCGCTTTGGCTACGGCGCCCGAAGCCAAGAGACAACCAACGATTGCCAGCGGAGCGGCAATTTTAATATTCTGGAACCGATTCATGCGACCTCCTTATAGGTGCAGGGGAACGATGCCATTTTCGCTCCGCGCCTTCAATGGCGACCCGGTTCCTTTCTGGTGGCGAGTGTGTTCCCTCATAAGGTAATGAAAATCGGTAAGTTGCTCAATCAGATTCCCTGCGGTCGCTTCGAGTAGCGGGACACATGGAAGTGCTGCTCAAGGCAGAGGCGGCGCTGCCTTCCGGTTGGGCGTCTTCGAGTTTGATCTTCAATCCGGGGGATCGCGGAGGCAGTGTGTCAGGTCAATGTGCAGGAGCGCAGCCCTTTCAAGCTCTGGTCGCATCCTGGAGCGTCGCGGCGAGGTGGCGACGCGGAAGGAGGTTCGGGAGAGATTGGCCTGAACTGTTCGACGTCGAGCAATCATTCCCAGCGTACTGCTCACGAGGGAATACGAGCAGAAGTCCTTATCCGATCAATGCCAGATTCATATCGCAGGCGGTACAGTCAGCATCTGCGTGAGAGCAGGCGAATTTCTAGCCGCAACGCTTTCGATAAGACAGTCTCTTGACGAACTGGCGGCTCGAGCCACTGAATCCATCCGACTGTACTGGGAGTCTGTTCGTATGGATCTTCCGCAGGAATCGATGCTGCGGAAGATTGCAGTAGAGCTTCCGGTGTAGAGTTTCGATTCGCGACCGCGTTTCCCAAGTACGATTGTTCAGCTCTGGTAGAGAGCCCGTGATGCCCGTCGCTGCTCGACAACGTGACACTGGTACGCGCAACGGCGTGCGTGGGCGTTCACTTGTGCCGGTAAGTGATCCGGCCCCTGGTCAGGTCGTATGGGGAGAGTTCGAGTGAGACCCGGTCACCATTCATCACCTTGATTCGGTTGCGCCGAAGTCGTCCCGCCATTGTTGCGAGCACTGTCTTTCCCACATCGAGCTCGATCGAGAACATTCCGGCCTTGAATTTCTCGACTACTTTCCCCGTCACTTCTATTGCGTCTTCTTTGGGCAAATTGTTCCTATTCCGGTCAGATAAGAGGGAGCTTGGGCGCGGCGCCAT
>DASQLD010000462.1:0-4023 GCA_035630195.1 Bryobacteraceae bacterium | reverse complement strand
ATGTGGCGGTTCACTCGCAACAACGGAATTACCGAAGGATTCCATACGAAAATGGAAATGATCTCTCGGCAAGCCTTCGGATTTCGTAACTTTGAAAACTATCGCAAGAGAGTGAAAGTGCTGTGCGGATGATTCCGGGATCGGGGTCTGCCCCCATTGTTGGCGTAGAGCCAGGAGTTGGGTGGTACGCCCGAGAGGATTCGAACCTCTGACCTTTTGCTTCGGAGGGAAACGGTGAGAAGACGTAAAGGGCTTTGTATGCATCGCGGGGGTCCGAAGTTTGCCGCTGCAGGCCAATTTTAGGCCAACCTGATTTGACGGGGCGCGGGCAAGAGCGTTGGATGATTTGGCTCACCCCCGTCAGAATATAGGTGAGAACTGATGTCCGCCGAAGCCAAAAACATTGCCCTTGACGGCCTGTGCTCGCCGCCCTACAGGAGGCAGTCACGCGCCAGCACAAGACTCTTGACGAAATGGCGAGTGAGGCCGTGATGAACGGGATCAAGACTGGGCAGCTGGACCGCGTCCGGGCGCATCTGGCCAAAGGCCACCGCCACGGGGCAGCGAGTGGTATTCCGGCGAATCCGGTCAAGGCTGTAATCGAGGCCGACCGGAAGCGACGTCGCCGCACGCAGTAATCACCTTTGATTCGAATGTATTCATTGTGTACATGAGAAGTTCTCCTTTTCTGCCGCCCGTTGTTCGGGGGCAACCGAAAAGCGAGCGGCCACGCTCCCAAACGAGCTGGAGTGCTTTGTTGGCGGGACCGGAACCTAAGCGTTTTGAGTAGTTGAGAAACCTGCCGGGGGAACCGACAAAGCAGAACGCAGGCAAGAGCCGGGCGCGGCTTAAGCGAAGCAGGTGCCCTGGACGACTAGGCGGCAGAAGTTGAGAACGGCTCGTAAGTGAACAGCGCACCGCTTGGCCGAAAAGGTAACGCGACCGCTGTCAGCATTGGGCAACAATTGTCGAACGCTTACACCGCGACCGACTGGGAGCCTCGTTGATGAACAGGGGCGCGAACGCTGGCGAGATCATTACCCGAAGTTATTGATGGTAGGGCCCAGTACCATGGGCGGATGATTTGCTGATGGGCAACCAGCAACGCGGGATGAACGCTTCCAGACGAACAACGACGGTGGGAAGTGGCGTCGTGCCGCGCGTAACTCAGATCGGTGGATACTGCGGCGTTTTGTCGTTCCTAATGTCGCCGGCGATGCCGGTTGAGGTGAGATTCAAGTCAAAAAGTTCTCAGCAGGTCTGTAGTCTGTGGACAATGCCATGGTGCCAGCTCTCGCGACGTACACGATCCCGAAATTGACCAGGCCGCGTTTAACCTCGATATCTCAGTGCGCCCCAACGGCGCAGATCGCCAGTGGCGGAAGGAGCCACCCATGTAGTTGTCGGTAGGACGTGGTAGCTGACAAGCGGTTGGGCCGGGTAACTGGCCGGATCGGAGCCTTGTGACAAAGCTGGCCATTGGGCCGGTGAGCAATCTGGCAGGCCGCAACGCGAGTGAAGCTTGAGCAGGCGTCGAAAGTGAAGTCGTGGATGCCGACCCGCTGAGATTGGTGGAAGGCCGCGGGCAGGGAAGCAACCCATAAGCACCTGATCCGATCCGCCGGGGTAGTGAGCGCGGCATGTCAGAAAGGTGGTCTGGGTAATTGGGGGAAACCCGCTGTTGGTAGAGATCGCAACTTCAACGTTGTCGAAGGGCAACGACCAAGGCGGGAGTCGGAGAGGGTCAGATGTACCGCTGAAGCCGGGTAATGCCGGTGGAGGGAAGGACCCTCACTTCTGGTGTTCTTTGGAAGAAGCAAGGTGAGGTGATTGGCGATGAGCCTGGAAACACCATTTAAGATCCGGATGCTTCAGAGAAAGCTGTATCTGAAAGCGAAGGCAGAGCCGGACTACCGCTTCTATCTGCTCTACGACAAGATTTACCGCGAGGACGTTATCGCTCACGCTTACGCTGTGGCGAAGGCCAACAAAGGCGCGCCCGGCGTAGATGAGCAGACGTTCGAGCAGATCGAGTCGCAAGGGTTGACGGAGTGGCTGACCGGCATCGGGAAGGAACTTCGCGCCAAGACGTACAAACCACAGCCGGTGCGGCGGGTAATGATCCCAAAGCTCGGAGGCGGCGAACGACCGCTCGGTATTCCGACAATTCGGGATCGCGTGGTACAGACCGCTGCCAAGCTGATACTCGAGCCGATCTTTGAGGCCGATCTGGATCCGGATGCCTATGGATATCGACCGAAGCGAAGCGGGCAAGACGCGATTCGGAAAGTACACAACCTGCTGTGTGAAGGCTACACCGATGTAGTCGACGCAGATCTGTCCAAATACTTTGATACCATTCCACACTGCGCACTGCTTCAGTGCGTAGCCCGGAGAGTGGTTGATCGGGAGGTGCTGCGTCTGGTCAAGATGTGGCTGAAAGCCCCGGTTGAGGAGCGGGACGAGAACGGGAAGCGACGCATGACGGGAGGGAAGAACAGCACCAGCGGCACCCCGCAAGGTGGTGTTGCCAGCCCGATGCTCGCCAACCTGTACATGAACCGTTTTCTGAAGTACTGGCGGATCACCGGGCGGGGTGATGCCTTTCAAGCCCGAGTGGTGAACTATGCGGATGATTTCGTGATCCTCAGTCGCGGACACGCGGCAGAGGCTCTGGAATGGACGCGGAATGTCATGACCCGGATTGGCCTGACTCTGAACGAGACGAAGACGAAAATCAGGGAAGCCCGCACGGGGCGGTTTGACTTTCTTTGGATATACGTTCGGGCCGGAGCGCTATCGGAAAGATGGCCACTGGTATCTGGGAGCGAGCCCGTCGAAAAGGAGCGTGTTCCGAATTAAGCAGAAAGTGGGAGATCTGCTGCAGCCGAGCAACGTCGGGAACTGGGAAGAGGTTCGCGATCGACTCAATCAGACTCTGAGAGGGTGGTCTGCGTACTTCAGTTACGGAACCCGGCTGCTGGCGTATCGGGCGGTCGAAAATCACGTCTGCCAGCGCGTGCGTGACTTTCTGACGAGGCGTCATGGGGTGAAATCGCGAGGCACCCGTCGATTTTCGGATCAATTGGTTTATGGTGAGTTGGAAGTGTTGCGGCTACGCCATGTCCACCTTGGCGCTCGGCCGAAAGCTGTCAGGTGAAGCCAGTCGGAAAGCCGGATGCGGAAAATCCGCACGTCCGGTTTGATGAGCGGGGATGGGAAACGAGCGACCGCCAGTAGGTCTCGCACCGCGCCCGTCCTCGACTCTACCGAACCTGTAGCAAAAAGCCGCAGTCCATGGCATAACTGAGTTTCCACACAGCAGTTTACGACCAGGAGACGTCGAGTTTTGCTATGGCTCAGTGTACTCAGTCCAGCCTCGAATTTAAAGTGCATGGCTCGCGAGAGGTTGTGGCTCGGTTTGATGGAGGCGCGATTAGTTCCGACGGAGGCTCGCTGCTGTTGCGCCAAACGGATCAGCGACTGAATCTGCTGGCACGATTCTCGAACTGCTTCATCGACGGACGGGAACAGGATCGGGTGGAGCATTCCATTTTGGAGATGGTTTCGCAACAGGTTTACGGACTGGCTCTCGGCTACGAGGATCTCAACGATCACGAGCAGTTGCGGAAAGATCCGCTATTCGGAGTACTGGCTGGGCGGGAAGAACTCGACAAACCGCTTGCCGGCAAAAGCACGTTGAACCGGCTGGAGCTCGGCAATGGTGAGCAGAGTCGGTACAAGAAGATCACTTTTTGGAAGCAAGCGATCGACGAGTTGCTGGTCAACGTGTTTGTCGAGTCACACGAAAAAGCGCCGGAGGAAATCATTCTTGATGTAGACACAACCGACCTGCCCTTGCATGGCAAGCAGGAGGGGCGTTTCTTTCACGGCTACTACGATCACTACTGTTACCTGCCGTTGTATGTCTTCTGCGGGGAACACGTTCTATGTGCGCGGCTTCGACAGTCCAGCAGCGACGCATCGGCCGGCAGCCTGGCCGAAATCGAAAGGATCGTTGAT
>DASQLD010000461.1:0-8659 GCA_035630195.1 Bryobacteraceae bacterium | reverse complement strand
CTCGATGTCTTGCCGGGTATGAGCCGCAGGACCAGGTCGGAATACATTCAACTCACGCCCGCACGCTGGCTCAGCACCCACCCCTGAAACGGCTTGGTCGTACGCTTACGTTCGTTTGGGCTGCTGACCCCTCATCTCGCTTCATGTCCATAGCTATACAGCCTGACTGCCCTCAGCACCAAAGGCTGGTAGGTGACGACGTCTTGTATCGATTGCTTTCTCGTTCCATTGAACGAGCGTGGGGCCTTAAGTGATTTTGCCCTGACGATTGAACTGTAAAAACCATGGCCGCTGTGTCTTTCTGAAATTGTTCTGTTCAATCCTGGACTTAAGCTTCACCAGCCCTTCTGCCCCGATAACAGGATCTTCTGCGCTATTGTGCGCTGCCGCAATAGTGCCTATACGAGGACTCGCGGCGATAGTCTTGCGGTGCATATTACGCATAGATTGGTCCAGAGTGGCTAACAGCCAGCCGTGACGATGCAGAGCTTTACGACTCTTGGATCTTCTACGTTTTGTTCTCGGCTACTCGTGGTAGTAGTGAAATGGTCGCTAAATCTCTCGACCGTATACCCGCCGCACACGACTACTTCATAGACTTCGTCATTATCGAGCCATCATCCAACAAGATGACGTGACTATCACGCCACCCGCTGTATAGGCCGCTCAATGTGCTTAATCGCCTTGCGAACGAATTCTTCGTCGAGTCGGCAGCTCTTCGCTATGTGTTCCGGTGTCTTGCCTGCCCTAGTCATTCCAGCGAGAGCAGATAGCGGAATTCTAGTCCCAGTGATAACCCCACGCCCTGACATGATGTTCGGATCTACTGTTACCGGACAACTCAATGCATCATCCGCCAGCATCCTCCAGGGATGAATTCGATATGGTGCATTGTGACCGTCCTTCAAGATTCATTGCCCGACGAGATCTACCAGCCCTGGGATTACAAGATTTATCCCGTCATGGGCCAGATCCATGCATCTGCGCGGCAGCTTTCCACGCGCTGGCTTCTCGAAAACGAGATTGGCGAAGACCACTTTTAAGGTCAGCTTCGATTAGGCCGCTTCATCTTAGTAACCTTCTTGGCGTTAGCGATGATTCTCCGAAACTTAGCAAGGCTGAAGCCATACTGCCTTAAATCTCCAGTACGTAGACTCAGATATATCGCGGAAAGATAGAAGCGCAATCTCTTCTCCGTATAAAGCGGTCGGTTTCAGGACTGCATTTCTGCCGATAAACCAGTACTGCATCGTGCGGGGCGGTACCGCAAGAAAGGCCGCTGCCTCTGGGATTGTGTACGTTGGGACGTCGCGCAAATCTTGACCCGGCTGGCGACAAGGACTGCGGCGGAGCACAGGTTCATTGTAATCAAAAGTGAAGCGAAATGTTCTCGGTGACACAGGTAAGTACCCCTTCGAGCCGCACGGCTTTGCTATGCTTGGCTCTAGGGCACACGTCGTTCGGGCCGCTGCCAGTGATAACGCGTTTCCGCTTTTCGATGTGCATGTTCCGAGATTTGCCGCCGATGAATGTTTCATCGATCTCGACTTCTCCGGTGGCCTTCTCAAAAGAACCCATGCGTAACGCCAAGCGAATCCGGTGATCCATGAACCACGCCGTCTTTTGCGTAACGCCAATGGCGCGATGTACTTCGTACGAACTGATGCCGTTCTTGCAGTTCACAACCTGCCACATAGCACTCAGCCACTTGTCCATACCAAGCGGGGACTCTTCGAAGATCGTTCCAGTCCTCAGCGTGAACTGACGATTTGCATGACGTGCGCCACACTGCCAACGTTTGTACTTCTCAAGGAACGAAACGCTCTTGCTACCGCACCGAGGGCATACCACACAGTCCGGCCAACGGCGCGCCATGACATACTCTCGGCAGTTCGCGGGATCGTTGAGATAAACAATCGCCTCTTGTAATGTTTTAGGCTCGCCACTCATGTATGTAGTATGCGGCTACCCATGTGTTTTTTAAGTATATTTATGCCCAGATTAGATAGTGTTTACAGGCCTTTCAGTGGTGTCTGAGCAAGCTCCCAATAGGGCGGGGCCGCGCGACCAAAAGTGCCCCACGCGACTGCGGCAGCACAATAGCATTGAAGACGGCCGCCCCAGGAGTGCGAACTTTAGTTGCTCGGGACTTCAGTCCCGTCCGGAAGCATCATTCAAGGAGCTTGGCCGTCGAATCCGGCTAGGCCGGGGTGGTAAATACGCGAACTTCTGCAAGTTGGCGCTAGTTGATCTCAGTGGCAATAATCACTAGAGGTCTCGACTCCGGCCGCAATTTCTCAACTCCGCCAGTCACCACATAAGCTCCGGGCTTGAGCGGCTTCGCGCTGCTTACTTCATAGGTTGCGGGAAGTCCAGGCAACGTAAGCACCCATTTGCCGTCCATTTCCGATAGCTCGCCTCGCCCCGTTACAGAAGCTCTCACAGTCTTCGTCCCGTCCTGCTCGATAGCGTCCCGGATTTGCTCCACGCGCACACGATTCGTCTCCGCCAACTCGACTTTCAGGATTTGCTTTTCGACATCGACCTTCGCTGACGTGACGCCTCTCATCCTCTGAATGCGAGACGGCAAGGATTCGATGCAGTTCGCGCAGCCGATGCCTTCAAATTGGATTTCGATTGTGCGAAATTGTGCGACAGCCGATGTCGATAGCGCGAGCAGACCGAAGATTAGAAAGAGAACCAGACGCCTTAAACCTCAGATCGTAACCGCTGCTAATTGGAAACTTTAAGATTGATCACAGCCGATTTCCGGCTATCGAACGAGCTGAGGGTCTTCGCTCCGCTAGTGGCGCCCTTGTGCTCCGCCCTTAACTCGTAATCGATGTCCGGGTTGAGGCTATGAAAATGGTATGTTCCATTCTGCTTCGTAATGAACGACCGGATTTGAAGGCTCTTCGTGTCTTTCAGTTGCACGACAGCTCCCTCCAGCGGAGCATCGGCATTATTGGTTACGATCCCTTGTACGGATCGCGTCTGCCGATCTTCGCTTTCTTTCTTTTGAGCATGGGCCGGCAGGACGGCTACACCAGCCAGTGCGATCCCTGTAATCAATACCGTAAGTACTTTTTTCATTGCGTCGTTTCCTTGGATGGCGTCGAGGCTACCAAGGGCTCGAGGACGATACTTGAGTCGACTCGCTGTTCCCCCTGCACCGAGACAGACCTCTCCTCCGGACGATACCCATTTACTTTGACGTTTATACGCCATTTCGCGGGTACAGGTGGCACGCGCATTACCCACTCGCCTCGCGAATCCGTGACAACTTGGCTTTTCTTTAGCTTGACTCCGTTGGATTCGGACTGTTCAGGCTCGATAAAGACCTTGACTCCCGATAAAGCGAATCCGGGAGGCCGGTAGACCGTTCCCGCAAGCAGCGCGTAAGCCGCCGTCTCAGGCTTCTCCTTCTTCGGAGAACACACCGCGACGCCGGCATATAGAAAAATGATCGTGAAAAGCCTACTTCCAGTCCTCGTCGCCCTCGTCGTCGGTGTCCTCTTCCTCTTCGTCGTCATCAAGGTCCTCATCGTCGTCCTCTTCCTCTTCTTCATCGGCCTCCTTCAGCGGCTCGATGTCCAGAGGATCGGTGCCAACGACGGCAACTTCTGCGCCACACTCATCGCATGTGAACTCGTCGCCCTCATCAAGTTCATCTTCTTCTACGTCCATTGCTGCGTCGCAGACCGGGCAATTGACCATCTCCGTTTCCTCCCCCAAAAAGCAATAGTGCTACCCAAACAAACACATTGTAACCACGCGTCGTATTTTCGCCGGAATCTAACAGTGGGAACGATTCTAGCGCCGGATAGGCGCGGGCGCGCTCAGTTTTTCGTTGTAGCGCTGCAGGTCCTCCAAGCGGGCAGTGACGAGAGTTTTTTCCATATCCCGATCCGTTTCGATCATCTCCCGGATGTTCAGGGCAGCCAGCTTCAGGATCCAGGCGTCCGTCACCTCGCGCCCAGCTTTTTTGCCCAAGGCCAGCAGATCGGGATGCCTCAAAGCGATAACCTTTTCGCTGACGTCTTCCCCTTGGATTAGCTGGTACTTAACATCGATCGAGTCGCTATGCCGGATCGAAATCGCATTCTGTTGCCAGCGAAATTCGACCTGCCACGTGCGATTGTAGGGATCGACGGCCTCAAAACGACGAAAATTCTCCATTCACGGCCTATCGTAGCAGACGCTCTAAAATCTGGATGCGTCCTGCTTTATCAGTGAAAGAAACTCATCACGGGTTTCTTTATTCTGTCGAAACGCTCCTAACATCGCACTGGTTACAGTGCCGGAGTGTTGTTTTTCGACGCCCCTCATCATCATGCAAAAATGGCGCGCCTCGAGGATGACGCCAACACCCCTCGGCTTGAGAACGTCCTGTAAGGTTTCTGCGACTTCCTGTGTGAGGCGCTCCTGAACCTGGAGCCGCCGCGCAAACATGTCCACGATGCGTGGGATCTTACTCAGCCCTATGACCTTATCCCCCGGCAGATAAGCAACGTGAGCCTTTCCATAAAACGGAAGCATGTGGTGTTCGCACAGGCTAAAGAACTCGATATCCTTGACGATCACCATCTCGTCGTAGCGGACGTCGAAGAGCGCCCCGTTAACGATCGATCCGATATTCGCTTCATATCCGCTCGTTAGATACGTCAGCGCCTTCTCAGCCCGAATGGGAGTTCGGACCAATCCGTCTCTGGTGGGATCTTCGCCGATACGCTCGAGCACCTCGCGCATCAATTCAGCGATACGGCCGCTCTCCTGACGAAGTTCCGCCGGCTTGCTCTTCATTACCTCAACGGTAGCTTTTTTCATTTTTTCTTGCGGGCTTCCCCTGGGGACTTTCCTAGCTCAAAACTGTTGCGGCCGGTCTCCTGTATAAACACACGCTCGAGTTCCGCGGTATCAAAAGGCCAGGCGTCCCGTAATCTGCGATCACTATCAATTGCCAGGTTCTCAGTGGTAGGAACGCCCACAAACCCGGGCACATCCCGATTCAGGTCATTATGATCGTAAGCGGTCAACAGGCGTTCCGTAACATAGCGATCGAGCGCGCCGACATTGAGGACCCGGCCCGTATTCGAATGCGGTACGCCCCGCACGGAAATGTGGATCGCGTAATCATGACCGTGCCCGTACGGGTTATTGCACTTGCCGTATAGTTCGGCATTCTGCTCGCCGGACAAGGAATCCGCATGAAGCCGGTGCGAGGCAGAAAACCGGTAGACGCGTGTGACCCTCACGAGATCTCCCCCGCATAATCCACGTAGAGATCGTTGGTTTCATACAGGCGGATATTCGAGAGATTCGCATTCTTGAACTGCAAGCCTGGCTGCAGGAGCTTCCAAATTTCTCGCGCGACATTTTCAACCGTTGGCACAACCTGATCAAATGGAGGCACCTCGTGATTCAGGTGCCTGTGATCCATCAGTTCAATGACCCTTTCGTTGATGATGTCCTTAACGAGTTTTAAGTCGACGATCATTCCAGTTACCGGATCCGGCTCTCCATCAATAGTTACCTCCAGCACATAGTTGTGACCATGACCGTGGCTGGACGCGCGCTCACCGTAGAGATCCAGATTCTGCTCTTCCGACAGGCTCGAACTGTAGCAGCGATGTGAGGCGGAGAACTCCGCTCTGCGCGTGATCAGCATCATCGATTAGATGCGGGCGGAGAGCTGAAAGGATCAGTGGCCCAGTCGTTCGCTAAAATCAGGATAGATGAAGGGCGCCACCATCGATCGTGTTCTGTTTGCCGTCTTAGCATTGCTTTTTGCAGGTTTTCTTTACACAGTCCGGAACTCGTTCGAGCAGCGGATCGTCGACAAGGGTGACACGGCTCCGGCGTTCGAAGTTACCACCGATAATGGTAAGCGTATCAGCACAAAAGATTTCGGTGGGAAGCTGCTCGTTCTCAATTTCTGGGCCACATGGTGTCCGCCGTGTATTCAGGAGATGCCTTCGCTGGATCAGTTCGCGCAGGAGATGGCGAAAGAAGGAGTAGTAGTGCTCGGCGTCAGCGTCGATAAAAACGAGCAGGTATACAAGCAATTCCTTCAGCGAGCCCGCCTTGCGTTCGAGACCTCCCGCGATCCAGAAGCTAACATCAGCGCCGACTACGGCTCATTCAAATGGCCTGAGACGTATGTCATCAACGGCAAGGGAAAGGTAGTGGCCAAGTTCATCGGCGATCGTAATTGGACTGATCCAAAAATGGTGGCATCAATCAAGGCGATGTTGTGATTCCTTCTAATCTCAAGCAAAGTCTTATCGAGTTATTGGGATCGAGAGCCGTCCTCGATACCGAACAGGACCTCAGTCTGTATGAATACGACGGTGGGGTCGACAAATCGCGTCCTGGAATCGTAGTATTCCCAAAAACTGCTGAGGATGTCTCGGCTATTATCAAACTCGCCAAAAGGCACGACGTAGCCATGGTCGGGCGTGGCGCGGGCACAGGCCTGAGCGGGGGCGCGATTCCGCGCAACGGCGGAATCATGATCGCGTTTGCCCGCATGAACTCTATTGCGGAGATCGATCTCGCCAATGAGCGCGCACTGCTGGAACCAGGTGTCGTGAACCTCGATGTCACGCTGGCTGTACAGTCGTCGAAGTACTTTTATGCGCCGGATCCCTCAAGTCAGCGCGCCTGCACCATCGGTGGAAACGTTGCCGAGAACGCCGGCGGCCCGCATACCTTGGCTTACGGCGTGACAACCAACCACGTCTACGGCCTTCAAGCCGTCCTCCCGGATGGTTCGATTATTGAAACCGGTGGCAAGGAACCCGATCTGCCCGGCTATGACTTGACGGGCCTGTTGACGGGATCGGAAGGCACCATGGCGCTGGTCACGAAAGTGACGGTTCGGATCATGCGCCAACCCGAGGCCGTGAAAACACTTCTCGCGATCTACGACTCGCCAGACGACGCCGCCGACACGGTGGCTGAGATCACGCGCCGGGCCATCACTCCCGTAGCAGTAGAAATGCTCGACGGCGTCATGCTGCGCATGGTCGAAGAGGCAACGCACGCGGGCTATCCAATGAATGCCGCAGCCGTCCTCCTAATCGAGCTCGAGGGTCTGACCGAAGCGGTAGAGGAACAAGTCGAGCAGATCCGAGAGGCGTGCTTCGCCTGCAAAGCAACCGAGTTCCGCATCGCCCGTTCCGCCGAGGAGCGCGACCTGCTTTGGAAGGGACGCAAAAACGCCTTCGGGGCTATCGGACGCGTCAGTCCTTCCTATTACGTCCAGGACGGCGTTGTGCCGCGCACCAAGATTGCGCCCACGCTGCGCCATATCGGGAAAGTCAGCGAGAAGTACGGCCTGACAATTAGCAACATCTTCCACGCCGGAGATGGCAACATGCACCCGATCATCCTATTCAACGCCCGCAAACCCGGTGACCTTGAAAAGGCTCAAAAAGCGGGCGATGAAATTCTGGAATATTGCATCGAGGTGGGCGGTTCTATCACAGGAGAGCACGGCGTAGGAATGGAAAAGATGGAATTGATGGGCACGCAGTTTCTGCCGGATACCCTCGACATGATTGCCCGTCTCAAAGCGTTATTTGATCCCGACTGCCGATTGAATCCCGGCAAAGTTCTTCCCACGGGTCGGGGTTGCATGGAGATACGCCAGGCGGCTCTCACTGCGACTAGTACGATGCTGTAGTGGTGTAGAAGGAACTATCCATGGATGCTCTCATCGAGAAGCTAGACCACAAACGTCGAGGATGGAAGCCGGACACTGCCGACGCGGTTCGAAGCTGCATCGCGGAGATCATCGAGATGGCAGATAACGATGTCCTCGATCTGTCTCGATCGCGGATTAGGGGACAAGAGGTTTTTAATTCGATCGACGATGAGCCCGCTTCGCGGTGAAGTCTGGTTGGCCGATCTAGGACTCACCGGAAAAAAGGCGTTCAATCATTTCCGTTTAGCTATTTTGGCGGGCCGCCGTTCGTCGATTGGTGTTGACAAGGGCGCACAGGTCTTACAACCTTAAACTTCGTGCTGAAGTAAGCCGACACGTCTTCACCGCGAGTGGCCTTCTCGGCTATCTCGTCAGCGGACATCGCAGAACCAGATGTTTTTGGCATACCGCCGTCCTTCTTCTTTGGTGGCATTGCGGGTAGTTATCAATTCGCAGTTGAATTATGTCGGCGGCTCGAGTTCCCTCCGGACCGAATCCAGCACACCATTGATAAACGGGACCGATTCCTCCCCGGAAAATTTGCGCGCCAACTCCAAAGCTTCATCAATGGCCACAGCAGGCGGAGTTTCACCCTGCATTATCTCGAAGATCGCCAATCGCAAAATATTCCGATCCACAGCGGGCATGCGCTCAATACGCCAGCGCTCGGAGTACTTCGAAATGCGTTCATCGATCTCGGATTTCTTCTGCATCGAACCGCGCACAAGACCCTCCATGAAGGAATCGCTCGCAAGTTGCTCTTCGTTCTCTTCCGAGTACAAGCTGCCATAGAACGCCGCAATCGCCTGTTCGGGGTCGAGTTCGCGCATATCGCACTGATAAAGCACCTGCACAGCGCGATGGCGCGATGTCCGGCGAGAGCTCATCTATTTCGATTCGCTCCGCAGACTTTTGAGTAGCTGAGCCATTTCGATCGCTGTCATCGCTGCG
>DASQLD010000460.1:0-8030 GCA_035630195.1 Bryobacteraceae bacterium | reverse complement strand
TGGAAACATCCGCCAATAGAACCGGCGGCCCGCCGCCGTTCGCATCCACCTTTTTGAGCGCGTTCTGCGCGAAGAAGCCGAGTGAGCGGCTTTCCGGAGACCAGAACGGGTACTGCGCACCCTCCGTACCGGCCAGAGGTTTGGCCGCTGGTTCGCTCATAGAGCGTACCCAGATCAACGGTATGGTGTTTTGTTCTGCAACAAAAGCGATCTTGGTTCCATCTGGAGACACGGAAAAATCGATCACCGGCACGGATGCGTTCCAGGACATCGAGAAAGGAGCGCCGGGTGGCGCCGCGATGTCAAACTGCAGCACGCTTCTGTGCGGTTCGGGTCTATGTACGCCGAACCATGTGCTGGTAATGACCGCACCTACCGTGAGGCCGCATAGCCCTACGGCAGCTGTCCTGCCCCAACTGCGACGTGTCGAGACCCTAGACGTCGTCGACGCTCCGTCTGACTGAACCTCACGCAATCGTGCGAGATACAGCATTACATCGCGGGCGGACTGCCAGCGGTCGTCCGGTTCCTTCTCAAGGCAGGTCTGTACAATCCAGGCCACAGTGGGCGTTACATCCGGCCGTAAATTGGACACGGGTGCTGGCTTGTGTTTCAGTACGGCGGCGATGACGCTTGCGGTGCTCTCGCCCGCGAATGCCCGGTGCCCCGATACCATCTCATACATCACCGCCCCGAAAGAGAATATGTCCGAGCGGCCATCCACCTCCCGCCGCTGCAACTGCTCCGGTGACATGTATGGGTACGTTCCCAAAATCATGCCTTTGGTTGTGAGGGCTTGCGTTAGCGTTTCCGCCTCCTCACCCGCCGCAAACCGGACGCTATGCGCCAAGCCGAAATCGAGGACTTTAGCTCCTGACTTTGTCAGCATTACATTGGCCGGCTTCAGATCTCGATGAACCAATCCGTGTCGGTGAGCCTCGCTTAGCGCATCCGCTATCTCGAGCGCATAACGAAGGAAGTCTTCGAATTCCATCGGCCCGCGCTGCAGCCTCGCGGCCAGCGTCTCTCCCTCTAGGTACTCCATCACGAGAAACTGCTGACCGTTGGCTGCACCGAAATCGTGGACTGTGCAAATGTGTGGATGGTTGAGACTCGAAATCGCCTTCGCTTCACGTTCGAAACGCAAGTGGAAGTCCCGTTGGACAGTCTGGTCGCCGCCAACTACTTTGATCGCGACAAGACGGTTCAGCCGCGAGTCCTTCGCGCGCCACACGTCGCCCATGCCGCCCTGCCCAATCCGAGTGAGTAGCTCGTAGGGACCCAGCCGGTCACCGGCAGCCATTGCTGACATACACGGCAGCAATTCTATCGCGTTCGTATCAAAGAAGAACAGTGCGTGGGGCGATCCATCTTCGAGTACGGAACGTCCTATGACCAACGAGTGTATCTGCTATTTCCTGCCATAACCTAGCGGACGGCACGACAAAATCGTGCCACTCTGAACAGAACTCGGAACTCGGTTCAGCTTTCATTGACGGGAATCAGACTTTACGGACTAGCCCGATGCTCACAGCCGTTGGGCTCAGTTCCAAGTAGGAGGAGAAGGGAGATGACGCTAGCAGACGAAAGTCAGTTAAACGAGCTTCAACAAGGCGCCCGTAGCACAGCGTGACTGCAGTCGGCGATCACTGCTGCCGATGGCTGAGAAGGGATCTTATGCCGAGTTGCCGAATCACGCTATTCGTTTCCCGAGTAGTGCCCTGCCTTTCATGACCGTTACGTCGTCTACCTCATGGGCTTCGGAACCGCAACGCAAGGCGGACCCGCTGCCGGTACGGATGGATTTTCTGTCGCGACGAATTGGGTCAACACCCGTGGCGGCGACGGAATCACGCCCCAGGATCTTCTATCCAATCCATATCCCAAGGGCCTGAATAAGGCTGTCGGCTCCTCGCTAGGTCTACTCACCCAGACCGGTTCGGCAACTATCGCTTTCCAGCGAAGCTACCCAACCGGATACGTCCAGAACTACTCCTTCGACTTACAGTTCGAACTTGGGCGCTCCGGCGTGCTCGAAGTCGGCTACTCTGGCAACGTCGGGCGCAAGCTCAACTTCGGTGCAACCCCCGACGCCAATCAACTGCCTTCTCAATACCTCTCGCTGGGGAATGCGCTGAACGACCAAGTTGCCAACCCCTTCTTCGGCGTTTTCCAAACTGGCGTTCTTTCTGGACGCACTGTACCCCGCCACCGCCTGCTCCGCCCGCATCCCCACTTCGTCTCAGTGAACCTTTCCGGGGATACGCCTGGAGCTTCGTCCAGCTTCAATGCCCTCTACATCAAGTTCAATAAACGCTTCCCGTCCGGCCTTTCCGTGATGACCAGCTACCAATTCTCTAAGGCGATCGACGACGCCTCGGAGAATCAGGGCTGGATTGTCACCGACACTTTCCGCGATTACACTAACCGCTCGCTCGACCGTTCGATCTCAGCTCATGACGTCCCCCAAAGCTTCGTCACCGCTCTGGTTTGGGAAGTGCCGGTTGGCAAGGGCCGCAAGTTCGGAGCTAACATCCAGCCCGCCCTCAACACCGTGGTCGGCGGATGGGAAGCCTCGAGCGTCCTTCGCTTCACCAGCGGAACGCCGCTCCGTCTGGTAGCACCGAACACCCTAAGCGCCTATGGCTTCGGCAGGTGGCCTGCGACCTCGGACGAGCTGGCGCATATCCGCCATGAAGTTTATGTCGACGAACGGGAGGGTGCGGGTCTTACAGAACTTAGACCGTCTAGCATGGATGACCCTGCGGTCGAAATCGAGGTCGACGACGAAGAAGTGCTCGTTGTCGACCTCCTACACTCGCATCCCGCCAAAGTACAAGCATTCCGTCATCACGGAACGTCTTCGTGCTGTGAGTGTTAGTGTCGCCTCGGAACGCTTGAGCTGGTAGGATTCGTAGTAGCATCACCTCACTGGGCGGTCTCCATGCAGTCACACTGCTGGCATTGTCTGAACCGCTCGCCGCGCACCGTGTACCATTTGTGAGCCTTCCACGGATGGTTGCACTTGCCGCAGCCGAAGTGTCCTTAGTTATGCCTTCCCTCGTTCAAGGGTTTCTGAAGATGCGAAACGCGCGGCTGGGCAGAGCCGACATCTAGGAATCGGCTCGCCCGAGGTCGGGTAAACGCTGTTCAATAACATCAGCAAAGCCGAACCTTCAGTGCCGGGAAATAAAATGTTGTTACCGTGTGAGTGTTCCGGGAAATCTCGCAAATTGATATGCTTCCGTTGTTCATCCTGTGCCGCTAGGTCAACGCAAGGGAGGTCAGTATGAAAGACATTTTTTTGGCTATGAGGCTTTGTCAGACCTGTTCAATCCTCTTGTTGATTTTGGATCCACGTGTTACGTCCGCTCAGGTAACCACCGGTTCGATCGTCGGCACAGCGCGGGACAGTTCAGGCGCCGTTGCGCCCGGAGCTAGGATCACCATCACAAACATCCGGACGAACTCCACGCGGACGGACACAACGGATGCGAACGGGAACTACATCGTGTCCGCGCTTCCTCCGAGCGACTACAGCTTGAAAGCTGAGAAGCCGGGCTTCAAAACATTCCTCGCGACGCAGATCACGCTGCCTGTCGGCGGAGAAATCCGCATGGACATCGCTCTGGAAGTGGGACAAGTCAGCGAACAGGTCACTGTCGAAGCGACGGCCGCACTCCTAGAAACAGAGACCACTTCGCTGTCGCACGTCATGAATCAGAAGCGCATCGTCGACCTGCCGCTGAACGGGCGAAATTTCCTCGAATTGGCGGCCCTATCCGCCGGAGCGATTCCGAAGATGTCGAATCGCAGCACCCAATATGGAAATCGCAATCAGTACGTGACAATCGGCGGCGGACGCGATTCATCCACGAACTATCTGATCGACGGCATAGAGGCTCGATCGCTACGTTTCAACAACTCTTCGCTTCAGCCTTCGGTGGATGCCATACAGGAGTTCAAGGTTGAGCGGAATGCCTTCTCCGCCGAATATGGCCGGGGTGTGGGTGTGGTGAACGTGGCAATCCGGTCCGGGTCGAACGCCTTTCACGGCAGTCTTTACGAGTTCTTCCGGAACAGCAAACTCGATGCGCGTAATTTCTTCGACGCCACTCGTCCGCCATTCCGGCAGAACCAATACGGGTTTGCGTTTGGTGGGCCTATCAAACGCAACAAGCTCTTTTTCTTCTCGAATTACGAAGGGCTCCGCTCGCGGAAAGGACAGACATTCTTGTCGACTGTACCGGACCCAGCCCAGCTACGCGGCGATTTCCGCGGGTTGAACCCGATCTACGACCCCGAAACGACAAGGCCCGATCCAGCCAACCCTGCAGCGATTATTCGAAGTCCCTTCCCGAACAACATCGTTCCGCCGGAGCGGATCCACCCGTTTGCCAGATCGTTCAATACATTGTTCCCGGCGCCAAACCGAAGCGGACCGCTGAACTACATCAGCACCAGCACCTTCGTTGATGATTTCGACCAGTTGAATTTGCGCGGCGATATACACCTTTCCGAGAAGGACAACATGTTCGCTCGTTATTCCTGGTACGACGGCACCCAGTTGCTTCCAGGGGCATTTCAACAGGATCCACGCCCGCAAAACGGTCACAACGCCACTCTGCAGCATACGCGCGTAATGACAACTTCACTGCTGAATGAACTCCGGCTCGGGTATAACCGGTCTATTCACTTCACACGCCCGCTACCCGCGTTTGGCGATCGCAACATCGTTCAGGAACTCGGGCTTCGCAATCTTGGCGGTCTGCGACCGGATTTATATGGCATTCCCGCCGTCGGGATTGCGGGTATCAGTGCACGTGGGGAAAACACATTGAATCAGGGCTCGGTCGAGAACATCATCACATTCAATGACAAGTTCACGATCAATCGCGGACGCCACAACTTCCGTGTGGGATTCGAATTTCAGGATATCCGCTATCAACAACAGGGAGAGGTAAACCCGCGCGGCAACTTCAGTTTCAGCGGTGTCTTCACGGATCCGCAGGGGACGACACGTGCCGGAAATGCTCTCGCTGACTACCTTCTGGGATTGCCCAATCAGGCTCAGGCAGGGCTTGGCGCCGGGGATGCCTTCTTCAACTTCCAATCGTTCTCGACCGCGATCTTTCTTCAGGAGGATTGGCGCATCACGCCGACCCTGACGTTGAACGTTGGAGTGCGATGGCAATATGACCGACCCTTCCGGGAGAAGACTTATAAGGAGGGCAACTTTGCCGAGGACCTCGGTCTGCTGATCTATTCGAAAGAGCCCACGGGAGCGATTTTCCCTGCGATGGAGGGGCTGTATGTGCCCGGCAACACCGTCCGGCACGGGATCTGGGACCCCGACTTCAATAACTTCGCTCCACGCCTCGGTCTCGCCTGGCGTCCATTCGGACAGCGCACCGTGATCCGCTCGGGGTTCGGTGTGTTCTATGAAAATACAAATGGCAACGAGTTTCAATTCACTGGATTGCTGCCGCCGTTCTACGGCATCAACACGCTGATCTCCCGCACGGATATCCCTAGTTTCACGATGAGCGATATGTTCCCTGACGTGCGAAGTCTGACATCACTGCCCGCGCCGTTCAGCGTCTTTCGCCGCGACCGAACTCCTTATACGATGCAGTGGAATTTCAGCATCCAGCAAAAACTGACCGACACAATGCTCCTCGAGCTTGCATATCAGGGCTCCGGCAGCCGCAAGCTGTGGCAGAGATTCAACCAGAATCAGGCAACACCAGATCCTACAGGACGAATCCCGATCGAGCAGCGAGTGCCTTTCCCGAAGTTTCAGGCGGGTCTACTCACCAGCGGCAGGGATGCGAATGCAAGCTACCACGCTTTCACCGCGCGGCTCGAGCAGTCCTACCATTCGGGCCTAAACTTTCAATCGGTTTACAGCTTCTCGCGTAACATTGACACCAACTCCGGGGAATTCGAGGCTAACCAGATGCGGTTCAGGTGGGACAAGCGCGCGAACCGAGGGTTGTCGCGGTACCACCAGAAGCACCGATTCGCCTCCAACTTCGGCTATGAGTTGCCTGTCGGTCCGGGAAAGAAATGGCTCAGCGATGTTGGATTTGGCGGCAAGCTGCTCGAAGGGTGGCAGATCCAGGGCATCCTCAGCCTTGCTACGGGATTCCCATTCACTCCGACAGCCAATGTCGTTCATGGAACTGGATCCTTCGTGCCGCAATTCGCCGATCGCATCGCCGATGGGAATCTGAGCAGCGACCAACGCAGCGTTGACAGGTGGTTCGATACGGCTGCTTTCCGGCGGCCCGCTGTTGGAACATTCGGAACATCAGGACGGAACGTGCTAATTGGGCCCGGCGTCGCTAACCTCGATTTCGCTTTGCAGAAGAACACGAGGATACGAGAGACCATAACGCTGCAGTTCCGGGCCGAGTCGTTCAATATCACCAACAACGCTCAGTTCTTCGAGCCTGTAGCGAACGTGGACAGTCCGACCTTCGGACGGATCACCAGCGCGGCAGATCCCCGACGCATCCAATTTGGCCTCAAGCTTCTTTTCTGATTGCCGTTGGCCTAATCCGATAACGAGGCCCTTCTCACGTTCCGACGCGTCGGAACTTCCCTACGCGCGCGTGAGGTAGACTCCGGCTGATCCGACAGTTTGAAAATGGGAATGTGCGGCTTGTCTGCCGGCGCCATCGCGCGACACGCGCCGCGTACACAACCACCTCTGTCTTGCGCTCACGGCAACTTGATGTACACTTCCAAGCGACATCCATGCATTGGATAGAACCTATGACCCGGCATGGGCGGGCGGAAGTGGCTCGAGGCCGACGATCCGTGCTTAAGAATCCTGAAGAGCAACGTACACGGGTGAAACCTCTCAAGATTGCTTGCGGGACTGAACCCCGATCCACTCAGGACGGTTATTTCGCGCTGCGGCATACCGGGGTCACACCGAGCATCTCCTTCCGTGGGAGTTCGGCGTCCACGCCGCGCGTGAGTGGATCAAGACCGCGGTGACTAACCGGATTCGTGAATCACGACTCAACCGTGACCTCGTTCGACGAGTTTCAGTTACGGCAGTTGACGTTCTCAAGCACCAAGAAATCTGGCGTGAGAACCTCGTACGCGCTCTGCTGTGCCTCGCGCCGCTCTTTTTGATGGTGTTCGGTCTCTCAGGCTGCGATCGTAGACCGGTGATGGAACGGAATGCGAGTGAGCCGGGCGGCCCAAGCGCCGCTCCCATGGAGCAGCGTGCTTCATCCATTCCCTCCGTCCACCTCCTCGTGGATGCAAGCGAAGCAATGCTGTTCGGCGCAGCCAGCGGCGGTCGCTGGCTTCCTGCGGCGAGTGCTGCACCACTCACTCAAGAAGGCATGAAATACGGACTGTACACGCTCACGGGCCGCTTAGGAGAGAGCCCGGGCGAGAAGGCCAAGCCGTCGTCCAAGTCCTGCTCCAATCCCAGCGTGAACATTGTCGACGTCCCGCAGCTTGACGCGGATGTGATCGCAGTCAGCGCCAACTGGAATGCTCTGCCGCGGACCCCTCGGTTCACAGCACGCAACAACGCGCTTATCGTAATCTCGTTGCCCAGTGGCTGCGGGCACAAGGGATCGCCGATCCATTGGTCAAGATCACCCAAATCCTGCGAATTGACCTGGAGGGCGACAACACGGACGAGTCCTTATCGCCGCCAACCTGCTCAGGGGCAAGGGGACGTCTGCTCGGACCGGTGACTACTCTGTGGTGCTGCTCCGGAAGATGGCAAAGGGCCAGGTGCAGTCCATCCCTCTCGTGGAGGAATACTATTTTACGGGCTGCAACGGAAAGTGTGCACCCGCAGCACACCGGGTCGCCGCTCTGCTCGATACAAACGGCGACGGGGTGATAGAGGTCATACTTGCCTGGCGTAACTACGAGCGACGAGGAAAAACGGTCTATCAAATAGAAGGGGGCGAAGTGAGGAACGTGCTCTCGTGGGTGTGTAACCCATAAAGAGTCGGCGGGGCGGAGGTGTGCGGCGGCTGTTGGGTGTCGAG
>DASQLD010000459.1:0-13807 GCA_035630195.1 Bryobacteraceae bacterium | reverse complement strand
GGAATCGGCCCTAACAATTTTGGGAATAGTGGCAATCGCTTCCAAGGCGACTCGGAACGCGACGTCATTTCGGCTCTCGAAAAGTGGGTCGAAAAAGGAGTCTCTCCTGATCGACTGATCGGGACAGGACACGCGTTAGTGATCCTGGAAGGACTCTCACGCGCCCTCTCTGCCCGTTTCCTCAGGTGGCTCGTTACAGCGGAGAGGGCGATCCTCTGGAGGCTGGAAACTTTCATTGTGTAGCACAGTGATTGGTCAAGTTGCCAATGCCAAGGGTATCCGTGCTATGGTTTGTTCCTTTCGATCTTTCTTGTAGAATCCGCATGTAACGGTAGACCTCAAGATAGAAAGTAAAGACAATGAGAGCGGAATTACTGCGATTCAACGGTGCTGTCAAGCGGGATCCGGCTATCGAGGCCTGGATGAACGAGCATGCCGGTGAATTGGGGGCCATCGCAAACCAGTGGTTCGAAGTGATGCGGAAATGCGGTGACGAAGTTCGGGAACTCTTGCATGACGGGTGTCCGGTTGCATGTCTCGGAGATGCGCCCTTCGGCTACGTCAATGTCTTCACCAGGCACGTAAACGTAGGTTTCTTTCACGGCGCGGCGCTGCCCGATCCGGCCCGCTTATTGGAAGGGTCCGGTAAGTTCATGCGCCATGTGAAGTTGAGACCGGAAACGCCCACAAGCGCGTCTGCCCTAAGCAGTCTCATCGAGGTGGCGTACTCGTACATAAAGACGCGTGTCGAAAACGGCTAGCTCTTGAGAAGCGCTCGAGGGGTCGCCTCGATTATTCCTGAGTTATCAATGGCGTCATCGAGCGAGACTTAAAGACTCCGATGCAGTATGTTAGTACGCGATGTCATCACTCCTTCTCGCTGCTGCTGTGCTGAGTTGGATCTCACCGCACGATCCCCGCATGGACATTCACGGACTTCCGTGGATCGTCGAGAACAAAGGCGAATTGATCCGGCTGCCACATCGATTGAAGTCTGAATTGCCTCCGGCCGTGTGGAACCTGGGTGAATCTCCAAGCGGAGCGCGAATTCGCTTTCGAACCAACTCGACACGTGTTGCGATCAAACTGGCTTACCCCTCGGCTCCAAACATGACTAATATGCATGCGTTCGGTCAGACCGGAGTTGATTTATATGTCGATGGTCTGTATCGCTCCACCGCGATCGCGCCAAAGAACGCGACGTACGAAACACCGATCGAACATGTATTTTTCGAAAATCTGCCGCAACAGGAACGGGAGCTGACACTCTACCTTCCTCTCTATAAAGCAGTGAAAGTTTTCGGCATCGGCCTGGATTCGGACGCAAAGATTACAAAAGCGCGCCGCTTCGCTACCACAAAGCCGGTGGTATTCTATGGCACGTCGATCACGCAAGGGGGCTGCGCGAGCCGTGCGGCGCTCAGCTATCAGGCGATTCTTGCCCGACAGCTCAATCTCGACTTCGTAAACCTGGGCTTTTCCGGCAACGGTAAGGGAGAGCCGGTGGTCGCCTCAATGGTCGCCGAGATCGACGCCTCCGCGTTCGTCCTCGATTTCGCACAGAACAACGCGACTGTCGAGTCTTTGCGCGAGGTATATGAACCCTTCCTGAGCGCGCTTCGCACAAAGCATCCGAACACACCAATCATTGCGATTACGGCCATCGCGTCTTCGCGGGAGAGCGAACGTCTTAGTCAGATGAGGCAGCTAGTCCGGGAGATCGTCAGCCGCAGGATCGCGGCAGGCGACAAAAAACTGACTCTCGTCGAAGGCGCAACGCTGCTCGGCCCCAACCGGCTTGATGGCCTGGTCGATGGCGTGCACCCGAACGATCTGGGATTCCAATGGATGGCGGAAGGTCTTGCTCCGCATATTGCGAGGGTCCTGTCGCTGCCGCCGCCAGTTTTGGTGGATGATCGCGCCCTCACTACCACTGCGGGCACAGCCCAGCAAAAGCGCGAGGCGATCATTCGCTATATCTGGGGTCCGGCCGGTTTTCCGCGTTCCAAGCCGGCGGCGATTGAGAAGAATGCTTCAATTCCGGTGAAGGATCTCCAGAACGTGGCAGGCGTTGAGACGTTTACGATTCGCATGGAAGCAGGACAGGAGAACACGACTCATCATTTTCTGCCAAAGCGCAAGAACGGGCGATTGGTCATCCTACAGCACGGGCATGGCTGCACGTTTGACGACAAGAACGATGCCCGTGGATACGGGATGGCGCACGCGATCGACACGCTTCTAGGCGAAGGCTATGCAGTGCTGGCAGCGTATATGCCGCACATGCGTCCTGGCGATTGCGGTAGTGTTCCCCATGCGCAGATGTTCGATCTAACGATTTCATCCGGTAGTCCATTGAAGTTCTTTCTAGAGCCTGTCGCGGTCAGCCTCAATGCTCTGAAGAACCGCTATAAAGAATTTCACATGGCGGGTCTTTCCGGCGGCGGCTGGATAACAACGCTTTATGCTGCGGTTGATCCGAGCATTCGCGCCAGTTTTCCAGTAGCCGGCACGATTCCGCTCTATCTCCGAACGGGCGGGTCAGTCGGCGACAAGGAGCAATACGTGGATGAGTTCTATCGCCTCGCAGGATATCCCGATCTGTATCTCCTCGGATCGTACGACAGGGGCCGGAAACAGATTCAGATTCTGAACCGTCGAGATGACTGCTGCTTTGGCGAGGCGCAACATAACTCAGTTCGCACCGGGGAGGAGTATGAGCAGGCGATGCGTGTTTACGAGAAGATCGTGCAGGCCGCTGCCGGCGGGCCGGACCACTTTCGCTTGGTGATCGACGATTCCGCCCCGCGTCACATGATTTCAGCGGAAGCTGTTCAAATCATGCTCCGGGAAATGGCGGGAGCGCGATGAAGCACTCCCGTCGAAGCATTAAAAGGAGTAGCGCAGTCCGAGTTGCAGAATGCGCGGATCGCCTGCAGTCGTGATTTGACCAAAGACTGCACTGCTGCGTGTCGAAGTGGGGTTGTTCAGGTTCACGCGATTTAGGACGTTGAATCCCTCGGCGCGGAATTCCAGTTTGTGTCCCTCGAGCCAAGGCATCTGAAATGCCTTGAAAATGGACGCGTCGAACGTGGCAAGCCCCGGGCCTCGCATGGTGTTTCGACCGAGAGTGCCGAAGGTGCCCGGCGCGTTGTCGATGAAGGCAGCCTTATTGAACCACGCGGCAATCTTCTCGCCGCGGCTTCTATCGTCAGGCAGATTTGGATTGCCGATGATGTCGACCCTGTCTTGTCCGATGCCGCTGTAAGAGTTGTCAACACCAGTCGAGACAGAGAACGGAGCGCCGCTCTGTAAGGTGACGATACCGTTCATCTGCCAATCGCCGAAAGCAATGCGGAGCGGTGAACCGGCAAACCTCGGAAGCTCATAGTTGAAAGCCGCGGTAAACCGGGCGGCGCGATGGAAGTTCGAAACGCCGTAGTCCTTCTCGATCTGACCGTATGGATGTGTGTTCCCGGGTCCTTCGAACGCAGTGTTGGAGAGCAGATCCATGCTCTTCTGCCAACTGAATCCTGTGAGGAAACTAAGCCCTCGACTGAATCGGCGCTCAAGGCTCAGCACGAGAGCATGATAGTTTGAACGCCCGTACGTGCCGGCGTAGTTGATCTGTGTATACTCCGGGCGTGGACGGCGCTGATCGGTATTGGTGCGGTCGGCTCCAGGACCGTACACAGCGGCGTTGAGCTCGGAAGTATGGAAGAGATTGCGTCCAATGGAGCCCTGGTAGGCAACCCGCGCAAGCGTCGACGGACTCAACGCCTGTTCCACGGTGAAGTTCCATTGATGTGTGGTTGGATAGCTAAACTCAGGATCGAAACCAACAATCAGGAATGGTCCGGGAAACGTCTGCGAACCCGGGATCGGGCGAGCAACAGGGAATGGATTCACACGACCGCGATATGGATCGCCCAGGCTGTATGGAGCCGTGAAGTCTACGCGTACAGAGTTCGGCGGCGATGTAACCTGCCGGTTGTAGGTAAGCGCCGGCATCTGGTCGTGAAAACGCCCGTACCCCGCGCGAATGCTGGTCTTACCGTTGCCGAACACATCCCACGCAAGACCCAAACGCGGATCGATGATCGACCAGACTGTATTTACGCCACCCTCCGGCACTCCGGGGTCACCGGCAGCCAACTGGCCGGGCGGCAGGTTGGGGAACCGTTGCGAACGTGTGCCCGCGCGATACGCCGCGTCATTGAACTGCGAAAACTGATGCGCGTACTGATCGGTGAAGGGGATGAAGGGATTCCACCGCAATCCGAGGTTGAGTGTGAGACGGCGGCTTACCTTGAAGTTGTCCTCTACATAAAGTCCATACAGGTTCCGAGTAAGGTTGTTATAGAGCGTCGTGATTTGCGAGAACGCGCTGGGAGCCCCGTAGAGAAAGTCCACCAGATTGTTTCCGGAGTAACGTCCTCCGAATGTGAACGAGCCGTCGGAGAGGAAGTCCTGATCGAGGATGCTTTGCTCGCGTAGGATGTCGCCGCCCCAACTAAGTTCGTGGCGGCCGAAGATTCGTGTCCAGCCGTGCTGCAGATTGTACTGATTGCGAGGAACGCGGTAAAGCGCATTGTACGAATTACTGAAATAGTCGTTAATGGCCATGCGGAACGTATCGCCAACAGACATGATGGGAACGTTGATGCCAAGGGCGTGGTGTCCGGGAAAATCAGGCTGGTGCGCGATGTTCGATGCGCGGTTGTAGCTGACAGTGGTGCTGGACAGGAGCGATGGCGAGACGGTCCACGTGTAGTTGAGGACTGCGCTCTGGCTTTGCCACCGACGAGACGCCACCGCCGTAAGAATGTTATTGGGATCGATGATGGTGGGAATCTCGAGCTGATCGTAGAAGTAGCGGCCCGAGATCTGGTTGTTCGCATTGAAGACATGATCGACTCGAGCGAGGTACTGATTGTCTGTCTGCTTGTCGGCGCGCTGGTAGCGGAGGAGTCCATCGGCTGAGTTGGGCGGTGGCACCATTTCCAAGACTCGTTGCGCAATGGGATCTAGATCCGCCGCCGGAATACGGTTCCCGGGAATCGGCTGACGCGTTCGCGGATTCAATAGCTGCGTGGACAAACTGGAGAAGTCGCCCTGACGCTGAGCTGCGGTTGGCGTGACCGCGGTGTTCGTCGCGGGCAGAGAGCGAACCTGCGTACCCTGCCAGGAACCAAAGAAGAACGTGCGATTGGGCCTGATCGGACCGCCAAGGGAGAATCCATATTGATTGCGCTTGAGACCATCGTTCCGAGCGGCAAAGAAGTTGCGGGCGTTCATCTCGCCATTACGCAGGTACTCGAAGAGACTTCCGTGAAGGGCGTTGCTGCCCGAACGGGTGACGATGTTCACAACGCCGCCCCCGCGTCCGGCGAACTTGGCCCCGTAGTTGTTGGTTTGAAAGCTGAACTCCTGAACCGCATCCGGGTTAGGGAGGACATTGGCCACTTCGGTATAGGGATCCTCGTGAATCCCTCCGTCGAGCACAAAGGTAGTCGAGTTACCGCGGCCTCCGCTTGCCGAAATCAATTCTCCTGCGGTCTCCGGCCGGGTCGCTGCCTGGTTGAATGTCCCCGGCGCCGAAAGCGTGCCTGGCGTAAGCCGCAGGAGTTGCATGACGTTTCTGCCGTTGAGCGGAAGGTCATTCATCATTTTCTCGGTGATAACGGTGTTTAGTGTGGCGCCCCGCGTGTCGACAGGTGTAACGCTGCCGGTGACGGTGACGCTTTCGGTAACTGCGCCAACCTGAAGCGCGGCATTCACGGTCGCCTCCTGATCTACCTGAAGAACAACCGAAGGAACGGAATAGATTTGGAAGCCTTCCCGTTTAACGGCGACCGAATACGGTCCAGCGGGAAGGGCTGTGATGGTGTAGAAGCCTTCCTGATTCGAGCGTGTTTCCCGTTCCACTCCTGTTGCCGTGTTGCGAACAGTGATCAAGGCGCCAGGAATGGCTGTGCCGCTCTGGTCTTGAACCGAGCCGGCAATGGTGGCTGTCGAGCGTTGTGAAAAGCCTTCCTGCGCGAAGGCTAAGAACAAGATCGCGAAAATGTAATGTCTCACCAGACCCTCCTTTCGGGAATATAGCAGGTAGTGGAGTTGTGATGCGCCTGCGAACTTCAATTAGACCTGCTGAATGGTGTCCTCACTCCCTTTTGCTTGAGTGTAAGGATCGTTTGGTAGGTCCTTCACCCGTGACCAGAAAGCGCGAGCGCCAATGGAAGTGCGATGGCGAGCGACACAAACTCCGACACAAATAATCCCAAGCGCAGCACGGCCGCTTTCCAGAATGCCGTCCCCCAGTTCTCTCCGTACAGTCGGCGCACAGCAAAGTACAGGTACGCCATCGTTACAAGCGGCATCGCCGACCTCTGCCACTGATCTGGTGTCAGGACCTGGCTGACCGCGGCCGTAAGCAGGAAATAGAAGCCATACACATGAATCGAAAAAATGGCGTGCTGCAAATAATAAGGGCGACGCTTACGGTAAAGCGCCCAAGGTACAAGAGCAAACCCAAGCACTGCAAAGTATTGCGTCACCGAGTACGTTTTCGCGAGCTTCTGATTGATGGCAGCCTTGATCGCCTCAGGCGTGGTGTGCTGCGCCGCGGCTCTGGATTGAATCATCCGCTGCAACGGAGCGGCGCCCGGTTTCTGCAGAAAGAACTCCACACGATAGTAGCGGGATGACATCGCAAGCAGGTGAATTGCAGCCAGAAGGATATAGAGTCGAAGCGGACGTATGTGAAGGCGCAGGCCCCTTCCCAATACTCCAGCGTAAGAAAACCTGGACGCCGAATTAATAGCCAGAGAGTCGTCAGGATCTTACCGTCCAAGTGCAGGAACTCATGGACCGCGTCATGCACCGTATGTTTCCAGGTAAAGTCGTGTGGATCCGGCCTCGTCTCGCCGCAGTGGTGACAAAAAGGTCCCGCCAAGGCGCCGCCGCAGCTCGGGCATGCCACAATCTGTTCAACCCGAGTGTGTAGGTGAACTCCGGTCATCTCTCCTGATCCTTACTTCCTCAAAAGGGTGCGAGTATTCAGTTAGTCTACTCCAGTGAGGAAGAACCAGGGTCGGTTCCGCCAGGCGCTTCGAACAGCGTTCCCCGTCCCAGAAGCCAATCCGGATCGAGCAGTCTCTTGACGGCCATCATCGCTCCGATCTGCTGTGGATTGTATTGATATTTCAGATAGTCGCGCTTACGTTTGCCGAGTCCGTGCTCGGCCGCGACAGTGCCGCCCATCTCGACCGCTTTCCGGGCAAACTCGTCAAAGAGCCGCTGACCCTGCTCAAATTCAGGCTGGTTCGACGGAAGCAAGTTGACATGGTAGTGACCACTTCCCACATGACCATAGATGACATGGCGGCCGATGTAGGATTGGCTCAGCCGCTGGCGGTAGTAGCGGAGCATTTCACGGTGCTTGTTCACAGGTACCGCAAAGTCGGAGATCAGGCTCATGAACTTGTGCTGCTGAACTGTAGCGAGAACGGTTTCCGGCAGCGCGTGGCGAAACTCCCGAAAGCGCTCACGATCGGCATCGGTCGAACCGAACCATGAGACTTTCTCCAAAGCGCATTGCCGGTTCATGCGTTCCGTCCAGGCGTCGAGTTCCGACTCTCCGAAGTCCACTTGCTCAATAATCAGCGCACCGCAGGCTTCTGTCGGGATCTGAGGGTATTTTGCGCGGATCAGGTCGAGCGCATCGCCGTCGATATATTCGAGCATGCGGAGACCAGCCACGGTACGCCAGTTGTCGAGCGCATCGAGCGCTCCGTCTTCACTCCGAAAGAACACCACACCCGCAAGAATGCATTTTGGGGATGGTAGAAGTTTCAATGAGCCTTCTATCACGATGCCGAGCGTACCCTCTGAGCCCGCAAAGAGATCAATCCAAGCCATGTCGCGCGCCAGCGGATAACCGGCCGAGTGCTTACACGCTTTTGGTTGTGGAATATCCGGCACATCAAAATCGATCCGATCGCCGCGCCGCACGTCGAGAACGCGACCGTCCATGAGCAAAACCCGTAGCCGCTCGATCCAACGTTGTGTGGCGCCGTATTTGAAGCTCCGTGACCCGGAAGCATTGCAGGCAATCGTTCCACCGACGGCCGCGAGAGTTTCCGTCGGATCCGGAGGATAGAATTGCCCAGTCCGGCTCGTTGCCGCATGCAAATCCATGAGATGAACACCGGCCCCACAGACCGCCAAGCCGGGATGGATTTCGAGCTTGGTGAACTTTTCCATTGAGATGAGCCACCCGCCTTCCGGACAACGCCCGCCGGTAATACCGCTTCCAGCGCCGGCAATAGTGAGCGGAGTCTTTGATGTTCTGGCACTGTTAACGATCTCAAGGAGCTCAGGTTCGCTGGCGGGAACAAGAACTTTGTCGGCGAAGCCTCGATAACCAGAAGCGTCTTCCAAATAGGCCCAGGACATAGAATGCTGTTACATTCTAAGCTTTCCTTGTCGTGGCGAGGGATCGAGGAAGCTTCCGCCGATCTGCGTGATAACTGGAGAGCTGTAACTGTAGAAAACACCCGCGTCTCCGGTTCTATCAACCGCCTAAGGTCTTACGCCGATGAACCTACGCCCTTGCTGCCCGCAGAATCGCAAAGACACTGCGATCGACGTCATCATCCCGCGTTCTCCATGAGGATACGCTGATACGCATAGCCGTTCGGCCTTGCCATTCTGTGGGACCGCACCAGCACGTACCATCCTGCTGGACTCGTTCGATCACCTGTCGTGTGCGAACTGCATCACCAAAAGAGACCAGAACTTGGTTCAACACAACTTCATTCAGAATTTCGCAGCCGCCTTGCTGCAGTGCTTTGCCGAAGCGGCGTGCGAGGCGACAATTCCGCTCAATCAAATCCGCGATACCAGTGCGCCCGAGGGACTTCAGAGCTGCCCAAATCTCTACACCGCGAGCCCGGCGCGAAAGTTCCGGTGTGTATTGCGAAGGCTCACGATGTCCTCCCTGCGGCAGATATGCGGCAGTCACCGACATTGCGCTTTTCAGTGCGGCCGCATCTCGAACGAATGCCAGACCGCTATCGTAGGGGACGTTCAGCCACTTGTGAGCGTCTGTGGCCCAGGAATCGGCAGCCACGAAGCCTTCCAACAAATGGGCATACTCCGAACTCGCTGCCGCCCAAAGGCCGAAGGCGCCGTCGACATGCACCCACGCTGCCGTCGACCGGACCCTGGCGCAAATCTCCACTGCAGGATCAAAGGCGCCTGTGTTTACATTCCCTGCCTGCAGACAAATAATCGCTGGGCCGCTCAGAGATGGCATTTCGGCGGCGATCATCCGACCCTGACAGTCCGTAGGAACCCGCACGATTCTCGAGCGCCCTAAGCCCAGGAGTCCTAGCGCCTTGATCACGGAGGGATGCGCCTCGTGTCCGACTATTACTGTGATCGGCGGCGCGCCAAATAGTCCATCGGCTTCCACGTCCCATCCTGAGCGCGCAAGAACCGCGTGACGCGCAGCCGCCAGTGCTGTGAAGTTGGCCATCGTCGCTCCTGTCACGAATGCGCCGCCGCAATCGTCGGGAAGTTTCAACGCATCCAACAACCAGCCCAAGCAAACCTCTTCCAACACAGCTCCGATTGGCGACGCCACAAACAAGCCCGGGCACTGATCCCAGGCGCCGGCCAACCAGTTCGCAGCCAGTGCCGCTGGGAGCGAGCCGCCCATCACAAATCCGAAGTACCGCTGCCCAGCCATAGCTGTCGTTGCCGGCGAACCGATGCGATCCAGGCTCGCGAGTACGGATGAGTCTTCCATCGGTAGTTCGGGGAACGGCTCGTATAGTTCCGTGAGGCTCGCGAGCGCCTTCGGCGAGGGCGCCACGCCCCGATCGTCGAGATTGTCCAGATAGCGTGCTGCTGTCTCGGCAGTCAGATGCAACAGGTCCCTCATCTCTCCCTTACCGGTTAATCCGCTTTTCGGGCCGTGAAGGTCAACTGGTGTTCGCCCCAGCCACCCTTGCCTTTCAACTCGCCTTCCGACAACGTTCCGTGCAGTTGAAAGTCGGCGGTGTCTCCTGCTTCAGGCGAGTACACGCGCCCCGCCAGCGAGAGCGTTCCATCTTTGAAAGTGCCTGTGACAGGTTCCTTCCCGTCCGGAAACCGGGCCTCCACCTTTTCGGCGTTTTGAGTGAACGTGAGCGTACTGCGCCGTTCGCCGCCGGGCGTTTGCCATATAAAATTCCACTTGCCATTCAGGTCGGCCCCGAGAAGCGCAGAGGCAGCAATAATCAGTAGAACCAGTTTCATTTGGAGCATTCTCTCACTATGTGTGTGATTTGGGGGATAGGCGCGCTTCGATGCCCTACCGTACCCAATTACCGTTGAGCATGACCCGCCGGACGCGGCGCATCGCACTGAAGTCGCGCAGCACGTCTCCCTCAATCAGGATGAGGTCAGCGAGTTTCCCAGGCTCGATCGACCCAATGGTAGCCTCTGAGCGAAAAAACCTGGCGTTGTCCAACGTAGCTCCGGCGATTACCTCCATCGGCGTGATGCCGCTATCCAACATCAGTTCCATCTCGCGCTGATAGGCCCAGCCTGTCTCCGCATACGGGACGTTGGAATGGGAACCTACAACAACACGAACTCCGGCTTTCCGCGCCATTCCGGTGAAACGTCGCATGTTTTCGCAAGCTTTGGCGTGCATGTCGGTTGCGCCGCGTTCTCCAGCGCGTCGTTCGAAGATCGCCAGGTTTGGAGAAAAGAAGACGCCCCGCCGCACCATCAGATCGATCAGACGGGTTACTCGCGTTGACTGGAGGTCGATCTTACTCCACAGTTGGTATCGGCCCTCGTTGCGCGCTGCATTGTCGGCGGTAACCGCCTGTCGAAATCTCTCCGCCTCCATGGGATCCGCTATCGAAGTACCAACGCTTGTCACGTGCTCGATGCCATCGAGACCTGCCTCAATGGCGTCATCCGCGCGCACAATCTCAAGATGCGCAGTGACCGGCACGTTGCGCTGATGAGCAGCCTCGCACACGGCACGAATGGTGGCCAGAGGCAGTCGAAAATATACCTTCAACGCAGTCGCGCCTTCATCTACGAAGCGGTTTACGACGGCGCGCGCCTCCTCGGGGTCGTTGACGAGAAGCGAATTCTGCGGGTATGCGGCCGGCGCCATATCGAGGTGTGGGCCAGTCAGGAAGAGCCGCGGAATTGGCACGCCCAGCGCCTTGACAGGATCGTAGCTCTGATTCCACGCGCCGGGATCTCGTACGCTTGTCACTCCATTCTTCAAGAACATGTTGGCCAATTCGGGACGGCTCCGATGGAAATGCGCGTCGATAAGCCCTGGAAGCAGGGTGAGACCGGAGGCATCGAACGTTTCACCCGCTGGAATACGTACGCGTGCCTTAGCACCGGCCGCAATGATCCGGTCACCGTCGATCACCACAACGGAGTTCTCTATCGGCGGGCCGCCTCGGCCATCGATGAGTCGTGCGCCAGCAATGATGATCGTAGCGATTGAAAGAAGCATGATTCGATTGTGAACTAGCCGTACGCGTCTTCTAGGCTGCGACTGGATAATACGATTCAGCTGAGTGCCTCGTGTAGCGCAGCTCGCTGGCTTGTCATGTCACGACCACAGTGTTGACAATGATGTCTTCCGATCTGCTTTCCTCATCTTTTTCCCGATGCCAGCCGATAGTAGATCTTTACCGGACCCGCCCGCGCTACCAGCGCGCAACGATTCGCTGCGCGGTGGGCAGGCCCGGCTTTTCTGCCCCTGCGGCGCCGACGTTCATCCCCTCTGGGAAGAGCAGCATCCCCGCGCTCCCGTCCAGCTGCAGCTCCTTAGGGGAGCCGGCCGTATGAGCTACGTCGCTCTCGGGCCACAACCCGTGGCCCTCCAACTCAGCTCCACCGCCTATGACCCTGTGCTTGAGGCTGAGGCTTGCCGCTTCCGCCCTTTACGTCCAACTGGCAGCCATCAAAAGCTTGTCGGTAAGGCCGTCGACAACGGGTTTTTGTTGCCCGAACTCGGTGCCGGAATTGCGACGGTACCCGGCGCGCGAAGCGAGGGACCCCTGGCAGGAAACTGACTCACCGGCGCGCAGCAGGCAAGCCGGCTGCTCTCGCTGCCGAATCCCGACGGCGAACGGCAAGCGGCATCGCGTGATCCTCGGGTTGTTGCTCGCTGTGGGCTGCGACGCGATTTGTTGGTCCAGCCTGCGGTCGAAGAGATCCATCTGCCCGGCAGCCGCTGGGCGCTCGTTGATTTGCTCGGGAAGGGCAGACTCCGGCGCACCGTGTCGGTCCCGAACGGAGTGAAGGTTTCGATCTATGACTGAAAAGGCGGCCGAGTCTACGCGACGGCCTCACCGCCCGCGTGATTTAGTCCATTATCCAGGGATACGCGGCCCAGATCGGTGTGCCCAAACTTGCTCCGCATAACTTGAGAAGAACTTCCGCGAAATTATGTAGAGCCGCCAGCGGGAACGTCGAGCAGATTCAACTGCTGTTGAGACATGTGTTCATTACGACGACGGAACGGTACTTGGGAAGTCGGTTTGATTTGGTGGACGCGGTCAATGACGACCTCTTCCCGCACTTCGATTTCATGACGGTCGCATTTCGCTAAGGAAGGAGTTGAGGGAAGGAGAAAGACTCGACGTGTTAACGCAGAGGAGCCGGAACCGGTTGCTTAGATGTTCGTAAAGAATTCTTTACATACGCGCTGTCGAGACCGCACGTCTGTTCCGACAGTATGAGGTATTTGTGTTTTGCTCTTCTCATTTGCGCTCCCTTGAATGCGCAATCTTTGTCCTTCGGCTTGAAAGGCGGAGGGCTATTTACCGATCCCGCAGAACGAACCGATCGAAGCCAGCGCTACGTTGTCGGACCTGCGTTGGAACTCGGCTTCGGCCCCCGCGTTGCCGTAGAGGTAAATGCGTTGTACAACCGTTTCGGAAGTGCCAGCTCGAGCCGAGTCCTGCGCGGACATTCGATTGAGTTCCCCCTTCTCGGCAAGTTCTATTTTGCGGATCGAGAGTCGGCCGTCCGTCCTTACGCAGCCAGTGGATTCGCTTTCCGAAACATCTGGTTCGACGATGGAGGAGCGGGTGGTTTCGCAAGACGCGTAGAAAGCACTGAGCCCGCTGTCGGCGCTGTCGTTAGTGGCGGAATCACGTTCAAGGCTTGGGCCTTGAAGCTGTCTCCCGAAGTCCGCTATACGCGATGGGGCGGATATAACTATCCGGCGACGAATCCGAACCAGGTGCAAGCGCTTGTCGGCATTTCTTTCTAAGGGCGGACACTAACATGATCTTGAAAGAGCTGACTCTAACGCTCGTTCTCGCCACGTGCGCCCTCGCCCAGCCAGCGCCGCCCCCGGCATCAGAGGGTCTTCGGACTTCGGAACAACCGCCTGTCAATGCCGTAACTTTGAACGCAGGAACGAAGATTCCGTTATCGCTACTGAACACGCTCAGCAGCAAGCAGACGGCGGTTGGAGATCGCGTTTATCTGGAGACGCTTTATCCGGTGGTTTTGAACGGCCGGATCGTGGTTCCGCAAGGCAGCTATGTGAGCGGTACCGTCACCGAAGTGAAGCGGCCGGGTCGCGTGAAAGGGCGGGGCGAGCTTTATCTGCGCTTTGATTCACCCCATAAGCGGCAGTTGGGACGGGCGCATCAGCGGCGAAGTGTTTGGTAGAAATGGACATGTCGTTGGAAAGCTCATTGGATGGGGCTCACCCAAAAGGTGAAGTGAGAAAGTCGGAAGCAAGGCCAGAAGCGGAAGGCTG
>DASQLD010000458.1:0-9133 GCA_035630195.1 Bryobacteraceae bacterium | reverse complement strand
CATGATTTGGATTATCGGTTCAAGAGGGTAGGTCTACACTACATCACATTTCCAATTCTGCCCGATCAAAACAAAGTACTTCGTTTTTGTTCTGACCTCAATTTCGATGTTTTCAGCTCAATACTGACGAACTTCGGCTAGCCGGACGGTGCGGCGTCGAGGCAACTCGAGCGCTTTGAGAATCCGCAACGCTTCCATTGCAATAGCTGCTCCAGCCGCGTTATCGGTAGCGCTGTGCCTCCGTGCCGGGAATCGAGATGCGCTCCAACGATCACCACTTCATCCGGATTCGTTCCCGGTAGTTCTGCGACAAGGTTCTCGATTGGCACGTCTCGCCGGGTTTCTACGATGACTTCAAACTCAACGCGCGTGGGAACCTTACGTTCCGCCAATCTCTACAGTCGATTGTAGTGCTCGACCGCGAGTGCTACGGAAGGGGAGAGGCAGGATGAACGGCCTCGATGCCTCCGCCCCATTGCGCCGCAACAGTCCCACTATCGGCGTTAGTACTTTGGATAGATGGCGAGAGCGACAGCCGCAGAGCTGAGACACGCGTTCAGCGACCGACACCCCTCCGCCAGTGCGGCGAAGTTCGGCGCTTCCATTCTTGGTTTCGCTCCAGGCAAGGGCGGACGCCGCAAATACGCCGGCACATCCGGATTGGTCTCTGCGCCCGTCAAACGTTCCTCTTCAGCAAGCTCCTCTGCGGTCAATCGGCGAAACAGAGGCTTGTCTCCGATGGCAAGTTGCCGCGCCGGACGCATGAGCACGATCTTGCCTTTCAGAGTGTGCGCCTGGGCCTGACATTCCCTTGCATTTTGCATCGGGATGTACGAGGGAGTTCCAACAACTTTGCCTTTGGTTCCGGGAGCCCAGGCGAGCGGTACGCCAACCAGTGAGGCATACTGCGGCTCAACGATGCGGCCTGCGAACTGTGTTGCTTGCCAACCCCAGGGCAACAATCCTGCGGATTCTCGGTGAACGTTTGTCAAATCCAATCGTAGCGCTGAAACTTAAATCTTTACGGCGATCACAACCGTGACCCTGCTACTTACGGCCAACCCTGCGAGAGATTTCTACGCGGCGACGCCACCAACAGGGGATCGCAAGTGATCACCCTGGCCGCGCATGGAGCCAAGGTGCCCTTGGGCGGACTTGTGGCGCCCAGGACCAACGCGGTCACAGGTTCTCTCGGGGCCGTTTCCTAAATCGCACTTGTTTCCGTTCAGAGACCCCGGTGTCACCACCGCATCTCCGAACATCTCGAGCTTGGCAGGGCATGAAGCAACATATACCGGTGGATTACACGGAAGCCGGCCGGCCGCGTTCCCTCGCCTATCGTCAGCGCGAGTGGCAGCGTGTACTCCATTGCAGGTGAAATCCTGTACACGTCTCCGGCGCCTCCTTACGGCAGGTGTTCTGGCAAAACCGGCAGCGATGAGTTCGGAGCAGTTCTGAAAGTAGGAGGTGGTCTTCCGCACCTCGACCGGATCCGCGGCCGGGGATGCTGACTGCCTGTTAGGGAGAACTACTCTATGGGCGCGGAATAGACAATCGCTGAGAACCTTTCCCGCAACTGCAAGGCGCTTGGCGTCAACTGCACCATCAAAACACCCACAAGATCCTCGACTGGATTGATGCAGAATATTGTGCCCTGCGATCCGCTCCAATAGTACGTACCCTTCGGGGTAGACGGCCTTCCCAATACGGCACTCCACTTCAAGGCCCAGCACGGGAGCGTGAAGAAAGTCGCGTCCGAGACAGGCTGCCGCTCGGCTAACACCAGCAGCGCCGGAATCACCGGACCTCCGGGATGAATGACCGTCTTCAAGTATGTGTCGTCGAAGTCCAAAACATGCGAGCTGATACCGTTCAGCAAGGCCTCGTGAAAAACATCCATCATTTCCTTTCGGCCGAACAAACGGTTGGGGCCCGTCGCCAGCAAGCCAAGGCGGCAATGGCTGTGTCGACCGCTCGTGACGGCAGCCACCAGAGCACATCCAACAAAATTCACAAACGTGCAGGTCGCTTCCTTGCGAACATTCGCCGGCAGGACTTCGGCCCGCGCTTGCACGACATACCGCGCCAATGTGCGCGAAACGTCAGGTGTCGATTTCGGCAGGCTGCGCGCGCTGATGAATTTCGGGCGAGCCGCAGATGCAAAAGAATGCTAAGGCGCAAAGAAGATCTTTGCGGCTGGGCTTTCATCCCGACCAGCATATTCGTCAGCGCTTTTACTGCGCGGGTATGCGAGTGGTTTGTCGCTCCACCATTTGCCAGGCTCCGCCGTTCTTCACCCAGACCTGTAGCATCGTGAGCGGCACATCGCCCGTAGCACCGTGCGCTGTGACTTTCGCCCGGATTGTCGCGGTATTGCCGTACACGTGAATCGTCTGCGAATGGACTTCGAAATCGCCCTTCGACTTCACCAGCGCATCGATAGCTTCTCGTTTGGTTTCCAGCTTCGTGTTCGAGTGACTATATTGCAGGCCATCAGCGAAGATCTTTTCGAGCGCGGCTCCGTCGCCTGCTTTCGCGGCCTTCAAAAACGCTTCGTGGACAGCCTTCACCTCGGTTTCATCGGCGCTCTGCGCCAACATAGATATTGAAAGGGCGAGCATGACAGATCCGAACAACATACTCTTCATAGCCTACGATCATACTTGAGTCGGGCGCATTGTTGATATTTAGGGAGAGATGGCGATTATGACACGCGGAACGTCGTCGAAACTTATTCACCCAAATCGTTTTGAAGCCCATGCGCTCGAAGACTTCTTGATGGGATTCGTGGCCCTTCTGAATCTGGCAATGCGGGGGAATATCGCTGTTGCGACTAGCATCGAGGAGGCGCCGATGGCTAGGGTCTGCCATTGACAGACCTATAACAGACTATTCGTTTTCGGAGGCACGATATCGGACAGTCCTCAGTGAAAGACCGACCGAGGTCCTTGCGAGAGATCGGACCCTCCTTTGAAACGTATCCGTGAGGATGAAGCAAACGCATTCCATCTCCGCCTTGGCGATCGCTACTCGTGACGGGTTGTAGCTCCACCTTACGACGTCGAAGTTCGGCTTCAAGCAAGTCATCGGAATTTAATGTGACAACCGAATCGACTCCGATCACGTTCAACCATCCTCGCCAAGACGAGCGGATCATATTCGAAGTAGTCCGTCATCCACGAAGCAACGGCGCGCAAATAGTGGGGCCACGTGCCGCCGAGACGGCGAGTTCCCTCCGTATGCTCGAACAGCAGTTCAAGGACGAGGCTCGTCGATGACGGTAGTCATAGGGAGTGGAAACGCCGGCACCAAGGAATAACACGAGCTGAGATCCCGCCGAGCGCGTAGTCCTTTGATGTCCTTGCGTTGAGGGTCACAGATCCCGCTCGCCTTGAAGGGTGCGAGCTTCGTGGTTGCGCGCGAACGCGATATCATCTTCGGAGCCGCTCGGTGACGCGGTTAGTTCTTCATTTTCGACAGCTTCTCGTCGTTCTTGATTCGTTTCTCTACGAGCTTAAGATTGTCCTCCTGCACTTTGATCTTGCTCTTGAGATCGTCAAGCTCCTTCTTGAGCTGCTCGTATTTTTCTTTATCCGTCGTGAGCTTTGTCTTTTCGTCGGCATAGCGCGCCTTTAGCGCGCTGATTTCCATTCCGTCAGCTGGAGCCTGGGCCGCCACCTCCGGCGCCGTGGTGAAGAGGAAGAGTGCGAACATGGCTGAAGCCAAGTAGTTTCGAGACAAGATGTGCTCCTTTCACATTTGGACGTTTCACCCTAATTAGCGGTGCAAAACTTTTTGGTGGCTTGGTGAAGCTCCGGCGAGTTCGGGCTACTATTGCGTCATGGGCGCAATCATCCAGGGATTCTGTTTATCTCCAGCTCGGCTGCCCCGGTCGCAGGCATAGTCTTGCGCACGTCTCTTGGCTATCATGCAGCAGCTCGGAGCTGAACCTGACGCCTGAGACGCGCGAACGCGTAGACACGCTCGGCAAAGAAGCTATTCGCGCAAACACGAGCGGGAAACACGGCCAAGCGCTAAGGCTCTGCATGAAGGTATGGCGCTTATGCATGGCCAAGAGTGGACACCGGCAGTATCTCTCGCCACATCGTTACTTCCCTCGCTTGACCATACGGTGTGGGAGCCCGGACAGAAGGCTACACTTTCGTTCAAACCTTCGTACCCAGCAAGGAGCGCCGCAGAAGATTCGGCAAAGCTGATCCTGCGTCGGTCATGAGGTGAACCTACTGCTCTTAGCCAACTAACCAGCGCAGGAGGCGCATTCATCGTCCCTACAGCTATCCCGACAGGGGCAGACCAAGCGTGGCTGGATCATCGCCACGCCTAACGGCCGCGAACCAACCAGCATGTATCGCGGCGCCGCCCAGCAGGATGTCTTCGACGTTATCGTAGAAGTCCAGCAACTGTTTCGCATCGATGATCGCCGCATCTAAGCGATGGGACACTCCATGGGCGGCTATGGTACCTGGAGTATCGCGCAAAACAATCCCGATCTGTTTACCGTGCTAGCGCCGATTGCGGGCGGAGGAAATCCCGCTCGAATGGAAACGATCAAGTCAATCCCGCAGATCATCGTTCACGGTGACAATAACAAAACCGTGTTGGTCACACAATCGCGACCATGGTCGAAGCTGCCCGAAAGTCCGCGCCGAAGTACAGTACATCGAGATCCCAGTGGGAATCATGGGGACGTCGTAGTTCCAAACGTTCCATATCCTCAAGTTCTTTGCTATGCACCCTAAGAAACCGTAGGCGGAAAAAACCTAAATCGCAACCGTAGAAGGCGAGTCTAAGCGGTGCGCGTGACAGGCGTCTCGCAGACGTGCGCCGAACTGTGAAATCGGCTTCATGATTTGTTAAAGCGTCGCATCCTGACGTGCCGAGCCTCGCTTGGCCCGAGTGTGTGACGGAGATTTTTTACCCACCTAACACATAGGAGAGATTCGATCGATGGCAGCCAAAAAGCCTAACATCCTTATAATTTGGGGCGACGATATCGGCTGGTTCAATATCAGCGCTAACAACAACGGCATCATGGGGTATCGAACCCCCAATATAGACCGTATCGCCAAGGAAGGCTCCAACTTTACCGACTGGTACGGCCAGCAAAGCTGCACAGCAGGTCGCGCAGCGTTCATTACCGGGCAGGCGCCAATTCGGACTGGCCTCACGAAGGTTGGGCTTCCAGGGGCCGACCTCGGGTTGCGACCTGAAGATCCAACCATTGCCGACGTTTTGAAGCCACTTGGCTATGTGAGTGGCCAGTTCGGCAAGAACCATCTCGGTGACCGTGACGAGTTTCTCCCTACGGCGCATGGATTCGACGAGTTCTTTGGCAATCTCTATCACCTCAATGCTGAGCAGGAACCTGAGAACCCGGACTACCCGAAAGATCCGGAGTTCAAGAAGAAGTTCGGGCCGCGTGGAGTTCTTCATTCCTGGGCCAATGCTGACGGCACACAGAAGATTGAGAACACCGGTCCATTAACGATCGACCGCATGCGGACAGTGGACGAGGAGTTCCTCGATGGAAGCCTTAAGTTTATTGAGAAGGCGGTCAAGGACGACAAGCCATTCTTCGTTTGGTGGAATTCAACTCGGATGCACATCTTCACGCACTTGAAGAAGGAATCCGAAGGTGTCACTGGCCTCGGTGTGTACCCGGACGGAATGGTAGAACACGACGGCCACGTCGGGAAACTGCTCGATAAGCTCGATCAGTTGGGCATCACCGAGAACACGATTGTGATGTATTCAACCGACAACGGGGCCGAGGTGATGAGTTGGCCGGATGGCGGCACGACGCCGTTCCGGGGAGAGAAGGCAACAAACTTCGAGGGCGGCTGGCGAGTGCCCTGTGCGATTCGCTGGCCCGGCGTGATCACGCCAGGCACCGTGTCCAACGAGATCTTCTCGCACCAGGACATGCTTCCGACCCTGGCCGCGGCAGGCGGCGACCCGGATATAGTCGAAAAGCTAAAGAAAGGTGGCTACAAATCCGGGAATAAGACGTTCAAAGTACACATCGATGGCTACAACCTCCTCCCGTTCCTCAAGGGCGAAGTTAAGGAGAATCCGCGCAAAGGACTTCTCTACTGGAGCGATGATGGCGACTTGATGGCTCTGCGCGTTGGGAACTGGAAAGTCACCTTCATCGAGCAGCGCGCCCATGGGTTGGGTGTGTGGGGAGAGCCCTTCGTCGCAATGCGCATGCCGCACATGTACAACCTGCGGAGCGACCCCTTCGAGCGGGCGTCCGAAGACGCCTCGATGTTCTATGACAAGTGGAAGGCCGATCGCGCGTTCCTCCTCGTCCCAGCCCAGGGCATCGTCGGGGATTTCCTCAAGACGTTCAAGGACTTTCCGCCGCGACAGACTCCGGCCAGCTTCAGCATCGACCAAGCGCTTGATAAGGCCCGGCAGACTGGGCAAGCTCTCCAGAAAGCCGCCGCGGGAGCTAACTAGTTTTTTCCCCTTTCGAACGAGAGGAGGCGGTCGTACGCGAAGACGATCGCCTCCCTCGTTTAGTCGCCCGCAGTGTTTGACGGCGGCTAAGGCTTTGGGGACACTTGTGTATTCGAGATGAATACCGACCCCGTACGCGACTTCTACACCGATCATCCATATCCACCGCCTGTCGAGAATCTGGACCGGGCCCGCGATAAGTGGCGGGACGAGAATCGACACCGATCTGAATTTCATCTGTTCTGGCCTGAACGACCGTATCGTGCAGACCTGGATATTCTCGTTGCGGGATGCGGGACATGGCAAGCTGCCAAATACGCGGTCTGCCGGCCTCAGGCGAACATTACCGGTATAGACGTCAGCCCGACCAGCCTCGATCACACCGAACAACTCAAGCGAAAGTACAACCTAACGAATCTCGAAATACGATCATTGCCAATCGAGCGTGCCGGGGAGTTGAAACGTGGCTTCGATCTGATCGTATGTACGGGCGTGCTGCATCATCTGCAGGATCCTGATTCAGGACTGCGAGCGCTTCGGGATCTGTTGAAACCTGAAGGCTCGATGTATCTGATGCTGTATGCGCCTTATGGCAGGACCGGCATCTACCTGCTCCAGGACTATTGCAGAAGATTGGGAATCGGAACGTCGGAGCGAGAGATCAGCGATTTGATGGAAGTGTTGAAAGCGCTGCCCCAACATCATCCTTTGGCAACGGTGCTGCGTGGATCGCGGGACGCTGCTAATCCGGGTGCTCTAGCGGATGCGCTGCTAAACCCTCGCGATCGATCCTACTCCGTGCCGCAACTGTTCGACTTTATGGAGCGTAATGACTTGAAGTTCGGACGCTGGTACAGTCAGGCGCCGTATTTACCCCAATGCGGCGCTATCGCTACGACACCACACGCGGAAAGATTGGCTTTACTTCCTGAGTATGAACAGTACGTCGCGATGGAGCTGTGGCGTGGCCTCATTGCCACTCATAGTGTCCTCGTATCTCGAGGAGACTCGAGCGAGTGGCGGGAAAATGTCCGGTTTGACGATCAACGTTGGCCGCACTATGTGGCAATTCGACTCCCCGGCACCGTGTGTGTGCAGGATCGACTGCCCCCGGGATCGGCAGGTGTGTTGTTGAGTCGATACCACTCGTTTCCCGATCTGATTCTCGTCATCGATGCGCACGAGAAGAAGATGTTCGACGCCATCGATGGGCGCCGTAGCATTGGGGAGATCGCCGAACGCGCGGGCGGTCAAGATCAATCGTCGCGCGCTCGATACTTCTTCGAGAAGCTCTTCCGGTACGACCAAGTGGTCTTCGATACCTCGAAGGCTACGAACTCTTAAGCTTGTAGACGCGATGCGCATTATCCCAGGTGAGTTTCCGGAACATCTGCGGCGTGGCAGTCTTCTTTAGCAAGGTCAGCGTTTCGCGCGCTACGCATTTGCCGGCGAGGCGGGATGCGCCTGGATTGTTGGCTTGGGAGACGCCGCCCCCTTTGCCATCGGCGCAGGAACAGTCGCTTCCGAAGATCAGCTTATCCTGATGACGCTTCAAGAAGTCGGGGGTGAACTGCGGGTCGCGTGACAAAGCGTTGTTTCCCGAGTTTGCCGCAAGGTCGCCATACAAATTGGCGTAGTCCCCTAGCAGTTTGTCGGTGACTCCGCCACGCGCTATCTTACCGGCAGGGTAGGCTTCCTGATTCGCGTAATCGGCGCTGACGTTCGCCCAGAAAGCGTCGGCATGTCCAATGAATGTCGTCTTAGGATATGCCTTCAACATCGCCTCGAAGGTTTTGAAGCCCGTCGCGAAAGTCCCTTCAGTCGGTGTATGGGGAACTTCCTGAAAGTGCACCAGAATCGGAACGCCGAGTTCCGCGGCGAGCGCGTACAAGCGGCGGAGTTCGGGACCTGCAGCTTCCACATGGCTCTTCAATTCGCCGAAACCAATCGCGCCCTTCTTCACTGCTTCTTCGAGGATTTTGCTTGCGTCGGGACTTGTGACATCCGTACCTGCGAACCAGCCCAGGTACCGTCCGGGATATTTCGCTCGAAGTTCAGAGAACTGTTCCGCATAGCCTGCGCGCGCCAGGAGCATCGCATTTGAAATCCCGGCGCCATCCATGTGCGCGGTATTGGCTTCCAGAGTTCGGCGAGGATGGTAGTGGCAATCGACTACAGGTCCACCCCATTCACTGGTTTGCGCATTCGTGTTTAGGGTTGCTGAGGCTGCGATGCCGTATGCGAATTGTCGCCGAGTGATCTTCATAAGCTGATACCGTATCACACGTGAAAATAGACGTTTCGCTGTGCTAACGCTCCTTCGAAGTGACAGCCATGCCGCGGCCTGTCATATTGAAGACGGTTTGGAGATCGGCGCTGGTAGCTACTTTCCGTCGAAAAATGACCCTTATCGGACCCGCTCAGAGGCTCTTCCCGGGTGGTGAGTCGAGTTCGGCTGGCGATCTCCCGCCCTCGCTCCCGCAGGAGCGGGGCGGTACCGCCGCCTTAGTCACGTACGGGTAACCGCCAATACATTCCCGATGTTGATTAGGTTGTCGGCGATCACTCCGAACCCAACCCACCGCTTCATGCCGTCGACGCCACGATAACGGCATCGACTCAGGCCATGACGGCGCTTGAGTACGCTGAT
>DASQLD010000457.1:0-20929 GCA_035630195.1 Bryobacteraceae bacterium | reverse complement strand
CGCCAGCGGCGGATTTGCATTCGAGAACATTGCGCCAGGCAACTATATTCTGACCGCGCAACGGAACGGTTATGTGGGACAGGTGGGAAGATCGCCGAACCGGCGTTCCGGAGCGCCGCCCGCGTATCAAGGAATCTCTGTCGCGGCCGGTCAGGCTGTTAGTGGCGTGACGATTAAGTTGACGCCGCACTCCGTGGTGACAGGCAAGGTGGTGGATGAGGATGGGGAGCCGATGTACGGCGCTCAGATTCAGATCATGGAAGAGAAGTATTTTCGGGGCCGCCGGACTTTGACTGCGCGGTCGCAGGGTTCGGTGAACGATTTGGGTGAGTATCGAATCGCCGGTCTGCAGCCGGGGCGGTATTTCGTCTCGGTCGATCCTCGCGGCGATATGGTACCGGGCGCGGTTCGAGTGCGTACGCAAGGGGAAGAAGTCGAACGCAGCTTTGTGACAATGTACTACCCCGGCGTTACCGATCAACGCCAAGCTACCGCGCTGGAACTCGAGCCGGGACAGGAGGCTCGTGGGATCGATATCCAACTTCGCAAGGCCGCTACGGTTCACATCCGCGGTCAGGTGGTGGATGAGGCCGGAGCGCCGGCTGCGAACACTTCAGTGATGGCGTTGAATGGTGAGGCTCCTGCGTCGGCAATGGGTCGGAGCATGGGACCGGTGCGTCCCGACGGCACATTCGAGATTAGCGGGATTCAGCCTGGCAGCTATATGCTGATGGCGAATCGAATGACACGCGATCGAGGTAGGGCAGTAGCTTTTCTGAATGTACAGGTCGGCTCGCGTGACCTGGAGAATGTCGTTTTGCGCATGACTGCTCCGGCGCAGGTGAGCGGTGTTGTGCGGGCGGAGGAAGCCATTGATGTTAAGAATTTACGCATCACGCTTGACCCGATGGAAGCCATGCCCTATGAGATGCACTCAAGCCGGAATATCGGGGAAGGCAACACGTTCACGGTACCGAATGTCACGCCTGGATCTTACCGCGTCGATGTCTTCGGCGCGCCCGAGGGCTATTATCTGAAATCGGTACAAGCCGCCGGGCAGGAATTCTTGACCTCAGGGATGGCCATCAACAGCAGTGTCAGCGGTCTCGAAGTCGTGCTCGCAAAGGGAGCTGTGACGGTGGAGGGGAGCGTTGCCGATGGGGAATCGAAGCCGCTGGGTCAGTCTGTGATCGCGCTTGTGCCTCCTGCTGAAAAACGATCCCATTGGAGTTTGTTCAAGACGTCGATGGCCGATCAGACCGGCAATTTCGCTTTTCGCAATCTCGCTCCGGGCGAGTATACGTTGATCGCGTTCGCTCCGGGCGAGGATGCGACTTCGGTCCAGAATCCGGAGTTTTTAAAGCAGGTCGAGGCAAAGGGAACGGTGGTGAAGCTAGGTGGAAACGCGCGCGAATCGGTGCAATTGAAGGTGGTCGAGTAGTGCCATTTCGCAAGGTGCTGGTCGCCAATCGCGGCGAGATTGCATGCCGGGTGATCCGGGCGCTGCGGGAAGCCGGAATCACCAGCGTCGCCGTCTATTCCGATGCCGATCGCGCCTCTTTACATGTCCGGATGGCAGACGAAGCCTCGCATATCGGACCGTCTCCGTCTGCCGAGAGCTATCTGCGTATAGACAAGATCCTGGATGCGGCGCGCAGGCACTCGGCCGAGGCGATTCATCCGGGATATGGCTTTCTGAGTGAGAACGCCGACTTCGCCGAAGCATGCGAAAACGCCGGGATTACCTTCATTGGTCCGTCGGCTGATAGCATACGGCGGGTCGGCGCCAAAACGCGGGCCAGAGAACTGGCGATAGAAGCCGGCGTTCCTATCCTTCCAGGCACACTTCGCGGTGTTGCAAGCCACGAAGAAGCGGACTCGATCGCCGGGGAGATCGGCTATCCGGTCATGCTGAAGGCTGCTGCGGGGGGCGGCGGGAAAGGCATGCGCCGTGTCGATTCCGCTGCAGATCTGAGCGCCGCGCTTAGGGACGCGTCGAGCGAGGCTGAACGCGCATTCGGCAACGGAGAAGTCTACATTGAGAAGTTGATCGACAAGCCGCGGCATATCGAGATCCAGGTTCTCGGGGATGTTTTCGGGAAAGTGATCCATCTGGGCGAGCGGGAGTGCTCGATACAGCGACGACATCAGAAGGTGATCGAGGAGTGCCCGTCGCCGTTCGTTGTGGAGAGGCCGGGACTACGTCGGGAGATGGGGAATGCAGCAGTTCGTCTGACGGTGGCTGCCGGCTATAGGAACGCGGGCACTGTAGAGTTTCTCGTGGATCCGCTTGAAGGCAAGTACTACTTCCTGGAGATGAATACGAGACTTCAGGTGGAGCACCCGGTAACGGAGTTGGTCACCGGCTTCGATCTGGTTCAATGGCAGTTAAAAATTGCCGCAGGGGAGGCGATCGATGTGGAACAGGATGCGGTTCGATGGACCGGGTCGGCGATCGAGTGCCGGCTTGGGGCAGAGGATCCCGACAATCAGTTCTTTCCTTCCCCCGGACGAATCACGGCATTAAAGGAGCCCTCGGGGCCTGGAATCCGGCTGGATACCGGGATCTACTCGGGTTGGAACGTCCCGCTTGAATACGATTCTCTGCTTGCTAAGCTCGCCGTATGGGCGCCGACGCGAGATGAGGCGATTGCCCGGATGCAGCGCGCACTCGGAGAATGTCACATCGGCGGGATCAAGAATAATCTGGAGTTTTTCCAGGGCGTGATGCGGGATCCTGCGTTTCAGTCGGCGGACCTTCATACGGGCTTCATTTCGGAATTTCTTGAGCGTTATCGGTACGCTGTACGGGAGCCTGACGTCGAGGTAGCCGAGATGCTTGCGGCGCTTGCGCACTCGCGCAAGACGAAAACGGCGACCGCTTCTGCAGTCGCCGTTAATTCTTCGAATTGGGTACGCGATGGACGCTCGCGATTAAGGCGCTAAAGTTATTCCACTTCACGCGGGGCGGTGTAGCCCTGTTTCGCGATGATCGTGTATTTAATGGGTTTGCCCTTGGCGTCGACGACACGGAGGGGTTCGCCCGTCGCTGGGTTGACAAGTTCGACCTTAATCTTGCGGTACTTGCCGTCGCGCGTCTGGTTGGTTGGGTTGTAGGTCATCGTGTACTGATTGCGCAGCGATTGCGAGATGTTCTGGAAGATGCTCGGGAACTCACCGTAAAAACGCGGGAAGAACGCCATGCCGCCACTTTCCTTAGCGAAGGTTCGCATCTGGTTGTCGGCCTGGAGGAAGTCGAGGCGGGCAATCGGCCCCATCATTCCGTAGGCGTCCATCAACTCGCGATATGTTTGCATCAGCCCGATACCATAGATGGGAACTCCAGCATTTTGGAGAGCCTTGCGGGTCTTATCGAAGGTCAGTTTGCTGAACGTGTCGATACCCGTGGAGAGCAGCACAATCGCTTTGCGGCCTTCAATATCCTGCATTCGCTCGGCTGTGTCGACGAGCGTGTCAAACAGGTTCGACTCTGAGAAGGCCGGTATTCGAAGCCGCTGCATCGCTTCATACGCTTTCTGTTTGTCTGTTGAGAAGTCAGACAGGATTTCAGGTCGTAGATCGTAGGCGACAACGGCAACGTAATCCTCCGGTTTGAGTGTTTCCAGGAACCCGTAGGCCGCAGTCAGAGTCTGGTACCATGTTTCGGTCCAATACCGCTGGTAGAGATTGCTGAACTCAATAACCATGGTGACGGTCATCGGACCCTCGCCGACGCCGAATGTTCCTACGGTTTGCGGCACACCGTCCTCGAGGATCCGGAAATTGCCCTGTGGAATTCTGGGGATGAAATTGCCTTTATTGTCTACAACGGCCACATCCAGATTTACCGTATTGACATCGCTTCGGAAGCTTGGACCTTCAATGGGTCCACCTTCCTTCTTGCCGAATTTGGATGGAATTTTGGGCTGTTCCGTTTCTACCGGGGCCGGTTGACCATCCTTTGTCTGTCGGCGCGGTTTGGCGACGGTTTCAGTGCTTTCCTTGTTGGGACCGCCCTGCGGAATTCCGGGCGCAAGACCAGCGGTCAGCGCTAATACTAAAGTTAATGCAAGCTGTTTCATGAGAACAGGCGTCCCCTTGAAGGCGACTATACCAAAAGACGTACTCTACCGGAGGCGAGTTTCCTTACTACTTAGTGGACGGTACGATCCCGATCGCGGTCACGGTTTTTCATGTAGACCTCGAACTTGCGTTTAGCGCGTTGTACTTTCCCTTCCTTGTAGCGCATTCTAAGCGTGTCACCCATGCTCGCCCGGGCGTAAGCCGGTCTCCGCCTGAGGTGTTGGCTTCTTAAATACAGGAATCCAATGACCATGCCGCCGAGGTGGGCGATGTGGCTGATCCCGCTGCCGCTGCCCCCGAACGAACTCAAAAATGCGATGGCCCCGATGATCATCACGAAGTACTTTGCCTTCATCGGGAAAAGGAAGCTAAACAAGATCTCCCGGTCCGGGTACAGGTAGCCAAATGCCAGGAGCAAACCGTAGATGGCTCCCGAGGCGCCGATGGTGCGTGTGTTCCAGTTGCTCGAAAACAGGATGTTGGCAATAACGACGCATATTCCGGCGCCTATTCCGCAAAGAAAGTAGTACTTGAGGAAAGCCTGCCGTCCCCAAGTCCGCTCCAGGTCGGCCCCGAACATCCACAGGGTCAACATATTGAACAAGATGTGGCTGAAGGAAAATGGGTCATGCAGGAACATGTATGTGACTAGCTGCCACACCTGCAACCGTCGAACAACATCTCCTGGCACTAACCCGAACGGTTCGAAGAAATTCTGATACCCGGTCAGGACTGAGAAGTAGTACAGCACGAACAGCGCAATATTGCTGATCAGCAACCACTTGACACCTTGTGGAAAGATGCCGTACGGACGCGGAGAAAAAATGCGTGATCCGTTTGCCATGATATGGCTCAGCGCCAGTTTTCAGGATATCAGAGACTGCAGGAGTGAACCGTCACGAAGGGATCTGGTCCCGCTCAGCGGCGCGGTTAAGTTGATTCGCCACGAGTTGCGTCACGATTGCGATCGCCAACCATACCTGCCAACGAGAGAACAGTCCCTGAGCGATAAAGAACTCGCCGAGCCAGTTCAAGTCAGCGCCGAGGCGCCAGAACGCGAGTACATAGCCGACCAGCGCGACCGGAGTCATCAGGTAACCTACGACAGGCGCATAACGGCGTTGTTTTGAAATGACGTCCTTGAAGCGAATCGTCGGAGCAACGAATTGAACTCGCGGGGCTAACATCTGCTGTAGACCTCGGTCGATTAGATGCAAGATTAGGGCCACGAGTTTCTTTATAAGGAATGCTCCTTGAAGAAAGAAGTGACGCCATCTTAGAACGCGTAAAAAGACGCTAAAAAACGGCAGTATCGTCGTCTTCATAATCCGGACGACTAGCGTAGCGATGAAGTAGGAAGGCTGCCAACTGAACTGCTATGGCGATTGCAATCCAGACTTGCCAGTGTGAAAAAAATCCATTAACGATAGCAAACTCGCCGGCCCATCTCAGGTCCGCCGCGATCCGCCAGAACGCTAAGGCCCATGCCATAACGGCCATAGGCGTCATGAGGGAAGACATGGCGAGGGCGGCCTGGCGGTTTGCTGCAGCCGTTTTCTGCATCGTTGCACCGTAGGAGAGCCGGATCTTTATGACCATAGATTCGACGCGAGATCCACAGTGTAGCAGGCAGCTTTTCCGATGATAGAGTGTATCCGAAAGCCCCCTGATTTTTTGGAAGGAAGCGAGGAGAAAAGGCCAATTTATGCGTAGAGTGAAGACCGCGGTGATCGGCTCGGGTTTTATGGGACGAGTGCATTCAGAGGCGATCCGCCGTTTGGGTTATGTCGACATCGCCGCTGTGGCTGCCCACACCGCCGAGGAAGCTTCCGATTTTGGAAAGTCGATTGGTGTCGAACGTACGACGGGAGACTACCGGGAGATCCTCGCAGACCCTACAATCGAAGCCGTGCATGTCTGTACTCCCAACTCGCTGCATTATCCAATGTCCAAGGCGGCGCTCGAAGCGGGTAAAGCGGTGCTGTGTGAGAAGCCTCTAAGCATGTCAGTGGCGGAGGCGGAAGACATGGTGAAACTCGCCGAGGGCAAACAACTCGCCAACTGTGTGAATCACAACCTGCGCTTCTATCCGGTGGTTCAGCAAATCCGGCGAATGATCGAGACCGGTGAACTCGGTGAAGTGCTCGTGGTGCAGGGGACGTATTCGCAGGACTGGCTGTTGTACGACACCGACTATAACTGGCGCATTGAAAAGGCTGCCAATGGTCCATTGCGCGTGGTCGGCGATATCGGCTCGCATTGGATGGATCTGGTTCAACACTTGACGGGACTTAAGATCACGGCTCTTTGCGCCGACCTGAATGTTGTTCACAAGACCCGCAAGAAGCCGAAGCGTTCGATTCAGACATTTGCCGGAAAGACATTACGTCCGGAAGACTACGATCAGGTTCCGATCGATACCGAGGATTTTGGCGCAGTGCTGGTTCATCTAGGAGATCGGGCGCGCGGTGCGTACACCGTCAGCCAAGTGAATGCGGGTTGCAAGAATCGCTTTCAGATGGAGATTTTCGGAACCAAATGCGGCGTCGTCTGGAACCAGGAGCGGCCGGACGAGCTTTGGGTGGGACATCGCAACGCGCCGAATCAGATCATTCTTAAAGATCCGTCGATGCTCGATCCGCAGGCTGCCGCTTATGCCGATCTTCCCGGCGGCCATAGCGAAGGCTACGACGACACGCACAAGCAAATTTTCAAGCGCTTCTACAAAAAGGTTGCGGATCCGTCAGCGCCTGTCGAATACCCGACGTTTGCAGACGGGCTCCACGGTATGCGGCTGCTGGAGAAGGTAATCGAGAGCAACGCCAAGCGCGGCTGGGTCGATACAGCGGATTAGAAACCCGAGCTTCATTCCGTTCCTTATTCAGTTCCGAAAACGGCTAGTGCTGCCGGAAGGCAGAGGCTATTGTGGATGTATGGAACTGGATCGCGAGTCCTGTCAGCGTGCGCGCAAGACGCGCGATCCGCGTTTCGACGGACGCTTCTTTATCGCGGTGAAAACCACCGCGATCTATTGCCGTCCGATTTGTCCTGCTCCGTCTCCGAAGGAAGAGAATGTCGAATACTACCCTTCGGCGGCGGCAGCGGCCCAAGCCGGGTATCGTCCGTGTCTGCGCTGCCGTCCAGAGGCTTCGCCGGGGACGCCGGCGTGGCTGGGGACTTCCGCGACAGTTTCGCGCGCGCTCCGGCTGATAGAGGAAAGCGCTCTCGATGAAGATGGGGTCGAATCTCTGGCGCAGCGGCTTGGCGTGGGATCGAGGCATCTGCGGAATTTGTTTGTCGCGCACCTCGGCGCGCCGCCGGTAACTGTCGCGCAAACACGCAGGTCTCATTTTGCGAAGAAGCTGATCGATGAAACCGATCTACCGTTCACCGAAATAGCCATGGCGGCGGGATTCGGCAGCATCCGGCGATTCAATTTCGTATTCCGACAGATGTACGGACGATCGCCAGGTGAGCTTCGGCGGCTGATTCGTAAGAGGCCGGCTTGCCGGGCAGGCTCGTATAGACTTCGTCTGCCGTTCCGGCCTCCCTACGAGTGGCAGGTGCTGCTGGAGTTTCTGGCGGCGCGCGCGATTCCGGGCGTCGAGAGCGTCGACGACGGAGTGTACCGGCGAACGATCGAACTCAACGGAGCTGCTGGAGAAATCGAAGTATCGCTCGGCACCAACGCGCTGGAATTGCAGGTTGCGTTCCCAGAGACACGAATGTTGTTTCTGATCGTGGAACGTGTCCGGCGTTTGTTCGACCTCAGGGCCGATCCGCAATCGATCGAGAGCCACTTTCGGAACGATCCGGTGCTTGGCCATCGCGTGAGAAAGCGACCTGGACTTCGCGTGCCGGGAGCGTGGGATGGGTTCGAACTCGCCATAAGAGCGATTTTGGGACAACAGATTTCGGTGAAAGGCGCTTCGACGTTATCGGGTCGGATTGCGAGGGCTTACGGGGCGCCATTCGGGAACAGGACCTTGTTCCCGTCGCGGGAAATTCTAGCGAGGGCGCCTATTGAGGAGTGCGGAGTGACAAGAGCTCGCGCTGCAACCATTCGCGCGTTGGCGGAGAGCGATCTTACTTGGGAAAGCGCCGCGCAGCCGACCACGCAGTTGGAGCGATTGCAGCGGATAGCGGGCATCGGACCGTGGACGGCGCAGTATATCGCCATGCGCGCTTTCGGAGAGCCAGACGCATTTCCGGGAGGAGATCTGGTGTTGCAGCGCGCCACGCGATGCAGGAATACAAGGGAACTCGAGATTCAATCGGAGTCATGGAGACCGTGGCGGTCGTATGCTGCGATCCATCTGTGGCAGGGAGTGAAAGATGACGTTGGCGTATGTTGAGATCGATAGCCCGGTTGGAAGGCTACTGCTTGCCGGTGACGGGGACCAACTGCACGTTCTGGCGTTTCGAGAAGGCAAGAAGGCTCGGGAAGCTCACCCGGATTGGATTGAGGATGGAGTTCCGCTTCGCGCGGCGGTGGAACAGTTAAGAGCATATTTTGCGGGCGAGCTTCAGGACTTCACCCTCGCTCTGGCTCCGTCCGGGACTTCGTTTCAGTTGCGTGTATGGAAAGAGCTGACAAGAATCCCATACGGAGCAACGATTTGCTACGGAGAACTTGCGAACCGCATAGGGAATCCGAATGCTTCTCGTGCTGTGGGGCTAGCGAACGGCTGTAATCCCATTGCGATCATTGTGCCGTGTCATCGCGTAATCGGGGCGAGCGGCAAGTTGACAGGTTACGGGGGAGGTTTGCCGATTAAGGATCATTTGCTCGCATTGGAACGTCGATCAAGTGGCCTATTCGCCGCGCAAGCGATTTCTTCCGTATATTGAAGAATGTCTTCAGCGACTGCCGTCACCCGTATTCTCAAAGAACTGGGCATTGCGCTGGAGAATCCCCCGATCGTTGGCGACCTGCTCGAAGAGTACGCTTCTGGCAGATCCAATTGGTGGCTCTGGCGCCAAGCGCTGATCATTGTTTTGACGACTGGATGGGGTGATCTGTGGCATCACAAGCTGCTCGGGTTGCGTGCTGCCGCGACCGGTCTGCTGGTGATTCTTACGGCGGGGACGGTGAAGTCACGATTAACTGCTCAGACATGGGCCGATGGGTTGGTTGTATTTTGGGTTCTTACGCTGCTGTCGTTTATGTTGACTGGATGGGTGGTCGGTCTCACACATCGACGCTACAAAGCGGCAATGCTGATAGCGTTTGTCTTCTATGCGCTCTTTGCTAAAGCTTGGGTGTATACGTCGCATTTTCAACACTACTGGAACATGTCAGAGCCATACAAGTTCTTTGTCGATGCCGGGCTCACGCTTTTGGGACTGGTTTGTGTCCTGGCCGGGGGCGTGATGCCGCGTCCGGCGCTGTTTGCGGAGACGGCGAACTAACGCGAAAGTCTCCCGGCAGCCGCGATACCATACATGTTTGCTCGATTCCGTGCCGTGCGCGCAGGCGTTCGCTTCCGGACCGAGAGCCAAACATTTCATGATTCAAATTGACAGCAAGCTTACCGAGACCGGATTGCGCAAGAAGGTCGAACGGTTGTTCTCCACATCCGGGCAAAAGATTCGGTCGCTTGACTCCAATTGGGACACGGCGAAGGGTTCTCCGGTTTTTACCGTTGGCGGCAAATACACAAGTCGTGGTTGGACGGAGTGGACCCAGGGATTTCAGTTCGGCTCGGCGATTTTGCAGTATGACGCGACCGGCGATAAGGCATTCCTCGAGATCGGCCGCACGCGCACTTTGAATGTGATGGCTCCGCACGTGACGCACGTGGGCGTGCATGATCACGGCTTCAACAACGTGAGCACATATGGAAACCTGCTGCGCCTGATGAATGAAGGTTCCATTCCGGATAACGAGTGGGAACGCCACTTCTATGAGCTGGCGTTGAAGTGTTCCGGCGCAGTGCAAGCTGCGCGGTGGACGCGCATTGCCGAGGGCGGCGGCTTTATCTATTCCTTCAATGGTCCCCATTCCTTATTTGTCGATACGATTCGATCGCTTCGCGCGCTGGCCGTATCGCATCACCTGGGGCACGTTTTGATGGGCGAGAACGATCGCAGGATCTCTTTGTTGGGACGGACGATGGAACACGCGCGCGCGACCGCTAGGTACTCAGTGTTCTACGGCGCCGGGCGCGATTCCTACGATGTGCGAGGACGCACAGCGCACGAGAGCATTTTCAATGTGAATGACGGCGTCTTCCGGTGCCCGAACTCACAACAGGGATATTCCCCGTTCAGCACGTGGACGCGAGGATTGGCGTGGGCGATGTTGGGCTTCGCCGAACAGTTGGAGTTTTTTGGAACGCTTCCCGAATCAGAATTCACCGATCTTGGCGGCAGCAGTGATATCGTTCTCACAATGAAGGCCGCAGCCGAAGCGACCTGCGACTTCTATCTTGAAAACACTCCGACGGACGGAGTCGCCTACTGGGATACCGGGGCACCCGGATTGGCGCAACTTGGCGACTGGGCATCAAAGCCTTCCGATCCTTACAACGACTATGAGCCGGTGGACAGTTCGGCCGCGGTGATTGCGGCGCAAGGCCTGCTGCGCCTGGGTAGGTATCTTGGTAGCGAGCGCTATCGTCAGGCCGGCTTGACCATCGCCAACACGATTTTTGATGAGCCCTATCTAAGCACCGATCCCTCGCACGAGGGGCTAATTCTTCACGGGGTTTATCACCGTCCGAATAACTGGGATGCGATTCCTTCCGGCAGAAAGGTCCCAGTCGACGAATCCTGCATGTGGGGTGATTATCATGCGATGGAACTGGGTGTGTATCTCTTGCGGACCGCGGACAAGAAACCATATCTCACTTTCTGGAGCGATTCGAAATGATCATTGCCGATCTCGCCAAGATCGCCGGCCGGACATATCCGGCGCGCAGACGCACGCAGAATCTAGTGGGCGGCGCGAGCCCGATTCAAGCAACAAACTTTTCGATGGGCCATGTCACGCTTGAACCGAACGGCGGACAAGTCCCATGGCACAACCAGGAACAGGAAGAAATCTATTTCGTGATTGAGGGGCAGGGAGAGATGTGTCTTGGCGAAGAGCGGCTTTCTCTCACGACCGGGCAAGCAGTGTATATCCCGTCGCAGGTGTTTCATCAACTGACGAATGTGGGTTCAACACCTCTGCGCATGATGTATTGCTACGGACCAGCGGGAGACGTCGCGCACTGGCGTCAGGAGTTGGATGGCACACTCCCGAAGGCAGGATTGGATGCTCCGCCCTTACCTGCGGGCGCGCAACCGCAGTGCACCGACAAACCGAAATCATAAACGAGATCTCATGAGTAATCGAACTGTACATACAGTAGGCATTGTGATGAACGGCGTCACGGGACGCATGGGCTTCAATCAGCACCTGAAGCGATCCATTCTCGCCATCATGCAGCAGGGCGGTGTTCGCCTCAGCGAGAGCGAGTTCATCATGCCAAAGCCACTGCTAGTTGGGCGTAACGCCGCGAAGCTTGAGGCGATCTCTAAGGAATGCGGCGGGCTGGAGTGGAGCACAGACGTCAACAAAGCGCTCGACGATCCTCAATACTCGGTGTATTTCGATGCGCAGACGACAGATCGGCGCGCGGAAGCCGTGAAGGCAGCCATCGCTAGAGGGAAGAATGTCTATTGCGAGAAGCCGACGGCTGACAATCTCGAAGTCGCGTACGATCTGTATCAAGTCGCCAAAAAAGCCGGAATCAAGCACGGTGTAGTTCAGGACAAGCTGTGGCTACCCGGATTGTTGAAGTTGAAAACACTTCGCGACACAGGCTTCTTTGGAGAGATTCTGTCGGTGCGCGGAGAGTTCGGGTACTGGGTGTTCGAAGGCGATACGGTTTCGGCGCAACGCCCTTCGTGGAACTATCGCAAGGAAGATGGTGGGGGTGTCATTATCGACATGCTGTGCCACTGGCGCTACGTGCTGGATAATTTGTTCGGTGAAGTGAAAGGCGTGTCGTGCCTGGGCGCTACTCATGTGAAGAAGCGCTGGAATGAGGCGGGGCAGCCTTATGACTGCACTGCCGATGATTCAGCGTACTCGACATTCGAACTGGCGAGCGGCGTGATTGCGCATTTCAACTCCTCCTGGTGCGTTCGCGTGCGGCGCGATGACTTACTCACGTTGCAGGTGGATGGCACACGGGGTTCGGCGGTTGCCGGATTGCGGGAATGCTGGGTGCAACCGTACGGCGCGACGCCTCGTCCGACTTGGAACCCCGACGTCGAGAGTCCGTTCCAGTACAACGATGACTGGCAGAAAGTACCCGCGCAAGAGACCTATGACAATGCGTTCAAACGCCAGTGGGAACTCTATCTGAAGCACATTGTGAAGGGCGGCCCGTTTGCCTGGGACCTGCTGGAGGGAGCCAAGGGCGTGCAACTCGCGGAGAAGGGAATCGAATCCTGGCAAAAACGCTGCTGGGTGGATGTGCCTGAGTTGAAGGGATAGCTCCTAAAAAAAAATATCTTGGTCTCGTTTCGTGTCGTTTTCGTGTCGTTTTCAACGCCCCGTGTTCGACGTCAATGTAGAGAGCCAGTCATTAACCGGCTCCAAAAACTTACAGGAGACCTCGTATGCGATTCATGGTGCTGGTGAAAGCCAGTAAGGATTCTGAGGCGGGCGTTATGCCCAGCAAGGAACTGCTGACCGCGATGGGCCAGTTCAATGAAGAGATGGTGAAGGCCGGAGTGATGCTTGCGGGCGAAGGACTTCATCCGAGTTCAAAGGGCGCCCGCATCCGATTCTCAGGGGATAAGAAAACAGTTATCGATGGTCCGTTCTCCGAGACGAAGGAACTCGTCGCCGGCTACTGGATGATTGAGGTCAAGTCGAAAGAAGAGGCGATCGAATGGATGAGACGTTGTCCGAATCCTACTGGAGACGAGGGTGAGATCGAAATTCGCCAAGTCTTCGAAGCCTCAGACTTCGGGGACGCATTGCCTCCGGAAGAAGCCGCGCGTGAGGACAGGCTTCGCGAAGAAATGCAGCGTAAGGCATCGAAGTAACTAACGTTGCGCTCCGGGGTTGAAGATGGTGTGATCGGTAGGAGTGACATCTACCGACACCCATCGAGCCATTGATGCCGTCTGGAGAATAGAATCAGCCAGGCTTATCGCGGGCCTTGCACGGATTGTGCGCGACGTTGGCGTTGCCGAGGAGCTTGCGCAGGACGCTCTTGTCGCTGCTCTGGAGCAGTGGCCCGACGCCGGCGTCCCACGAAACCCAGGGGCCTGGCTGATGACCACGGCCAAACATCGCGCAATCGATTTACTGCGCCGGAATAAACGCATCGAGCGCAAACACGAAGAGATTGGCTACGAGCTTGAAGCCCGGCAGGATCAAGCGGCGATGGATATCGAAGCAGCCCTTGACGACGACGTGGGAGACGATCTCCTGCGTCTTGTGTTCACGGCGTGCCACCCTATTCTCTCCGCAGAAGCGCGCGTCGCGTTGACTTTGAGGCTGTTGGGAGGTCTGACGACAGTAGAAATCGCGCGCGCCTTTCTAGTGTCGGAAGCGACCATCGGCCAGCGGATTGTGCGCGCCAAACGGACTCTGGCCAAGGAGCAGGTGCCGTTTGAAGTTCCGCGTGGAGCAGACCTTGCCGGTCGTTTGTCTTCTGTCCTCGAAGTGATTTATTTGATCTTCAACGAAGGATACACTGCTACGGCCGGCGACGACTTGATGCGGCCGGGGCTCTGTGAGGACGCGTTGCGTCTCGGACGCATGGTCGCGGAGCTTGCGCCATTGGAGCCGGAAGTTCATGGCCTTGTTGCTCTGATGGAGATTCAGGCATCAAGGTCGAGAGCGCGTGTCAGCGCTTCAGGTGACCCTATTCTTCTGCTAGATCAGAATCGCGCGCACTGGGATCATCTACTCATCCGCCGTGGTCTGGCAGCCTTGGAGAGAGCCGGGCAACTCGGTCGTACTCCGGGTCCGTATGTGCTGCAGGCGGCGATCGCTGCCTGTCATGCGCGCGCAATCACCGCGGAGGAGACAGATTGGAAGCGCATTGCTGCACTTTATGAAATGCTCGCCAAGTTGTCGCCGTCGCCCGTTGTGGAACTGAATCGCGCGGTCGCGCTGTCGATGGCTTTCGGCCCTGCCGTGGGCCTCGAACTTGTCGACCAGTTGACATCCGAGCCGCTGCTCGAGAATTATCATCTGTTGCCGAGTGTTCGGGGAGATCTTCTTTTTAAGCTTGGCCGGATCGACGAGGCGCGAGGGGAATTCGAGCGGGCTGCGTCGCTGACACGGAATGCGCGAGAGCGCGATTTTCTGCTCGAGCGGGCGCGCACTAGCTAAGCGGTGGACGAGCGCGCCGAACTCCAAAAAAATGCACAGACGCGAAGCCATCCGCGTCAATAGACTAATGAGTCAATTGAAGATAGGCATTGCCTTGCTGATGCTGGCTTTGTTCGGCGTTATTTCCCAGGCTCAACGCAGCCAGGCGCAGTCGACTGCCCAGATCGGAACGGGTTCTCCGCTACCGGTTTTTGTCACGAATACACCCGCACTGCCCGAGGGTTTCGCATCGGGTTCAAGCTGGCGATTCACGACATGGACCGTTCCGAGTACTATTACGTGGGTGGCTACGGTTAACAATACGTCGGGTCCCTGGGCACATTTAACCGTGCGCACGGAGGATGGAAATACAAGTTCGCGCTGGTATTACGTTCCCGCCATGCCCGGGAGTTGGGAGAAGCAGTAACGGAAGTTGTGGTGGCGGGCTCGCCAGCGCAGGACGGAGGCTATGGCAATATACCTGCCGAGAAACCCGTAAAGAACCGGTAACTCGAATGATTGAGCGAGACTTGAAGCCTTCGCAATCGAGCAGGAGGAGGCTGCCAGTCTAGATTGGGCGTTGGCCGAAGCGCAATAGGGCGGCTGCGAGGGGCTAGAATGTTGGTTGTAGTGAAACCACTATTGTGAAGTCTTTCGTTTCGCTCGCTTTGTGGTTAGTACGTGATCATTTAGTTCGGGCCCTTAGCTCAGCGGTCAGAGCAGGGGACTCATAATCCCTTGGTCGTAGGTTCAAATCCTACAGGGCCCACCACGCCCACTATGGCGCCTTTTCCGATGAAGCGACTCGCGGGCATTTTTGCGGCGTTGCTGTGTGTTTTCGCTGCCGCATATCTACTGCTCAAACCGAGCAAACGCTCCGACGCATTGTCGGGGACCGGATCGAGGCCAAAAGTTTCTGTTTCGATCAGTAAAGTTTTAAAGGCGCGATCGCGGGATTCCGGTTCCGGATTTTGGATAGCCTACGGGGCGAACAACGGGGACAGCTTGTCTCCCACTAATCTCGCCGTTTACGTTCGCGCGAAGAACAACACCGGCGATCCTGTAAAACTCGGGAACCATTCGGCTGCGATGAACATAGACGGAAAGTGGGTGGAACTGACACGAATTCCATTCAGCAACACGCACACTCCTTATTTCGGTTTCAGCCCCGACGCGCTTCAACCGCTGATAGCTCCGGAATCGAAGACCGGTTCTGTCAGTCTAGAAGTGAACACCGGAGCGGCCGTTCCGCCAAAGACAGAACTCGAAGGCTGGGCGATCTTTGAGTATCCCGAGAATGTTGGAGTGACGGATGAGGCTGCCATTCGGGTGTCGTTAGCAGGCGAGTCGGGCGAGACCTTCACTACGGTAATCGATAAGAGTGATCTTGCCGCGTTGAGCGGTATACCAATAAACGTCGGCGGACGAATTGATCTCAGCCGCCTTACCGTTGGTTGGTACTCGAAGATACGTGTTTCATCGAAGTGAACTAGTCGCTTATTCCCAGGGCCGGTCTTTCACAAATCTCGAGTGCTCCGGCAGTGGGCGATCCGTCACGAAGTACTTCTTGTAAGCAGCCGTCCAATCCTGGGCAATATCGCGCTGTGCCGTTGCGAGGTCTAGTTCTCCCGAGCAAACCAAACGATGCAATCGGTCCTCGAGCGCGTCCTTCACGTGAGCGTTCCACACAGGAGCTCCGTATGGCTGAGGCCAGAAATTCCGAATGTTATCGCCGCCTCCCAGAGCCGGAGTAATCAGATAATCCAACTCGTAGGCTCGAGGCTTTGGTTCGTGAATGCCGTAGGAGGCGAATACCTGTCGAGCAACACTGGCCGGTACAATTCGGACGGTCTCAATAGATGTTTCCGAACAAACCTCGTTCCTGGTCACGGGAAGCGTTGCTCCAGGAGTGAGCGAGGGATCTGGAACGATTTGATTCTTCACTGAATGTTGCCGTACTTCGAGAGCCCGGGGTATGGCGAAAACGATGACTATCACCAAGGCAGCAACGGTAGCCAAGATTATTCTGGAATAGCGCTGCCGGGCAAGCGATTCAGTCGATAGCTGGGCCATCCGTAATTTCAGGAGCGCTTTAGCACCGTCAGGCGGAGGGAGCGTCGGATCGATGCTCTCCTGGTGAATCCGAATGAATCCAGCGATTGCGCTGTTCAGTTCATTCATCCTTGTCCTGCAGGTCCAGCACGATGCAAGATGCGCGTCGACTTCTCTTCTTCTGGCCGGCTCCAATTCGCCGTCCAAAACTTGGAGCAAGACCTCGTCAGAGATATGGAATTCTCCGCGTCGCATGACTCTTAGCCTCCATCGGCGCGACTCAGGCGCGCCAGCGACCGAACGAGCGAAATCGAGATAGATCCAAGCGAGATTCCAAGTATTTCTGAGATTTCCCGATACCGGACACCCTCGGCGCGCAGTTGCAGGCACCAACGGTCCTGCTCCGGCAGAGCTTGCACAACGGCGAGAAGCCGCTGCCTTCTCTGAGCGGCGACCATGGCTTCTTCCGGATTCGGATCTGGCGCTACATGTTGGGTCAGCACGGGCTCTCCCGGCTCAGCGAGAACCTCCTGGCTCCGGGCGCATCGCTGTTTGAGGGCGAGATTGTGGGCGACGCGAAAAATCCAGCCGCGTAGATTCTCGCGCGACCGGCCTTGTTGCAAATGTCTAAATAGGGACAGGAATACGTCCTGAATTACTTCTTCTCCATCGGAGACAGACAGACCGAATGACAGCACATACCTGAGTAAGGGACTACGAAAGTGATCGAACAGCGTAGTGATTTCTTCCTCAAGTGCAGGGTCCCGAGAAGGTCGATTGCTAGCTGTTTCTTTTAGCGGGGCCAACCAGAGTGAGCTGTCTGCCGGAAGATCCATCTCTCTTCTAATATTGCGTATGATCGTGTTCTGTTCATACTTTCTTTGCCGTCATCGCGACATCGTCGTATTTGGGCAGTGTGAGCAACAATCCCGCCGCTAATGCAGTCGCAGCCGCGCCTGCCATCAGCGGTAACGCATAGGACTGCGTTTTGTCGTGCGCCAGTCCCATCAGCAAAGGTCCGGTTGCTCCTCCGACGGCGTAAGCGGAGAAGGCGTAACCATATAGTTCGCTGAAGGATTTCAAACCCATGTAGCGGCTGATGAGATACGGGAAAACGTCTGCTTCCGCTCCCATTGCGAATCCAATGAGGGCGGCGGCGATTGCTGCCGTGACGAAATCATTGGCAAACAGCAGCATCAAGATTCCTCCGGCTGAAGCTGCTACGAAGACGAATCCGATGCGAGGCGCGAAGTAACGATCGATCAGTAGTCCGGTCAATAATCTGCCGCTTACCGAAGATGCGCCGAGGATGGAGAGAACAGTCGCAGCAGCACTCACGGAGATATTTCGATCTGTGAGGAGTGCGGCCAAATGGGCGACACACCCGTTCGCTCCTAGAGACACCAGCAAGAATCCGGCGAGGAGCGCCTGGAAGCGTTTATTGCGTAGCGGACTCTCAGGGTTGGAGAATGATTGCGCTGGCGTCGTCCGGTCGATGGGGTTATCTTGACGCTTCAGCGCGGCCAGTGCGAGCGTCGGACCAATGACAAGCGCCGAGACTCCGAGTACGAAGTAAGCCGAGCGCCAGCCCGCCTGTGCTACTAGCTGACCCGTCAGCCATGGGACGAGCATCGAACCGATCCCGCCGCCCATCATCATTAGGGCAAGCGCGATCCCGCGCTGGGCATCGAAATGCAAAGTGATTGCGCGCGCCCATGGGAGTTGCGTCGTGCCGTTTCCAACGATACCCATGAGGAACAGAACGATGTAGAACTGCCAAAGCGCGCCGCTCAACATCGCCAGGGAAGCAAACGTCAGTCCGAATATCGCGCTTGAGATGGCGATAACCGGTCGCACTCCGACCTTGTCCGCCAACCGTCCTATGATGGGCGAGGCGAATGCCACCGTCAGCGCGGCGATACTGAATCCTGCCGATACTTGGCCTCGTGTCCAGCCGAACTCGGCGGAAAGCGGCTTCAGCAGTACCCCGAAGCTGTAGATGAAGACGCTCGCAAAGCTGACCATCACTCCTAGTGACGCCGCAAGCACGAGTGGCCAATGCTGCCGAAGCTCCGGCTGAAGGCGAGTTGAGATAGCGCTCTGAGTAGCGTTCATTTAGGAGGGGGAGTACGTATATAACCGGGCGCCATTCGCGGCGCGGCTGCTCGATGGGCCTCATCGCTCATAGCATGCACGCCAGTGGCATCGATCCACCGGTTGAAGAAATTGAACATCGCACAGACGGTGATGGCGTCGTAGATGGCTTCATCCGTCCAACCGTGCGCGTAGAGGATTTCGATGTCAGGTGGTCCGATAGTGGGTGAATCATGGTTCACTTTCTCCACAAAACGCAATAGGGCTTTCTCGGAATCGGTTATCGGCGCCGTTTCAATATCATGGACGACCGCCGCAACGGTATCCTCACTTTCCAACAAGTACGCCGCGACCGCGGCATGAGACTTCAGTCAAAAGGGACAGTGATTACGCGCCGAAGTCAGCGCTGCGATCATCTCTCGAAAACCCGGCGAAAGTGGGGAAGGCCCTCGCATGATTTCATGCGTCCACCGTTCGAGATGCTGCGTAGCACTCGGCTTGAAGGCGAATAAGTTCCAGATCTGCGGAAATGGCGCCCCAATCTTCTTACAGGAGGCGATCAGCTCCGCATATGACCCCTTGGCATCGGGATTGTTCTCCACACTCTTGAGGAACATTGGTTCCATATAGACTCCGAATCAGAAAAGAAACTTGAGACCGAACTGCAGCAAACGAGGGGAACCAGCATCCAGAATCCGCCCGAAGTTTGCCGACGCCAAGTCCGTAACAGGTATTCCAAAATTGGCGTGATTGGCGACATTGAAACATTCGGCGCGGAATTGTAGCTGGCGGGTTTCCGTCCAGCGAAAGCTCTTAAATACAGACACGTCAAAATTGGCAAGTCCGGGACCACGTACGATGTTGCGTCCGGCGTTCCCAAAGCGTCCGGCTTCGGTCTGCGGATTGAGTCGTCGGAATGCCAATCTGCTGACCCACTGTTCGACGGTATGTGCGCCGTCATTCGGATTCGTCAGAACGTCGGGACGGCTTGCGAAGAAGCCCGATACAGGAGGATGACTGCCTTGCAGAGAAACGTTTGCACTGTCATATACCGTGAAAGGCGTTCCGGAACTGAGAGTCACGATACCGTTCGTCTGCCAGCCATGGAAAAGCGTCCTCCCGATACCGCGCAGGTTTCCGCCGACAGGGAGTTCCCAGGTCCCGCTCGCGACAAAGCGATGCTTGGCGTCGAATAGCGAGGGTCCGTGCTCGGCGCGAAGATCAAAAGGATTCTGCGCCATATCGTTCTCACCCGATAGCGGGCGCGCCGCAGCGCCTCCCATATTGATCGACGACAGGTAGTCGAGTGTTTTGGAAAACCAATAAGAAGTGTTGAATGCCAGCCCTGCAGCATAACGCTTTGAGAGGCTGAGCTGTGCCGCGTGATACGTCGAGTTTGTTATATAGGAAAGCAGTGCGACGTGAGTGAAGTCGCACGAGCCGTCGGGCCTGCAATTTGCATAAACCCTGCGCGCATCGGCATTCTGCGCGGTTGCTCCCGGGCCATATACAGCTGGGTTGGCCTCGATATTCCTCGGCAGATGAGTGCCCTTAGTTCCGACGTACCGCGATTCGAGCAAGTAGTCGCGCCAGAGCGAACGCTGGATCGACACATTCCAATTCTGGGCGTACGGCGGTCGAGCGTTCTTATCGAGCGCTACCACGGTAGAAGGCCGGACGAATGTATTGGGTTCAGGTCGCGGCCGTCCTGCATATGGATTTGAGAAATTCAACGTGGGCCCGCTGAACTGATTGAACTGCGTCCACGGGAGTGAACTTACAGGAGCTTGGAAGGCGAGGCCGGAACCATTGCCGAAGGGATCGTAGAAGATGGCATAGCCTGCACGAATGGAGAGATTTCCTGATCCCGACGGGTCCCAGACAAGCCCGATGCGAGGCATGAAGGCGGTCGCATAGATAGGCGCGATACCGCGCGCGACACCTTCGTCACCAGGAAAGAGGAGCCCCTTCGGCGCATCAGGTCGAACGGTGGATTGTTGGCCTGGAACAAAAGCGTTCAAGCGATCGCGCACATCCGTAAAGGGCGTAATCACTTCATGGCGAATCCCGTAGTTGAGAGTGAATCTTCGTGAAACGCGCCATTCGTCTTGGGCAAACCAAGCCAAATCCCAATTACGGAGCCCGCGGGAAAGATCGCCGAGTCCTTGGTAAAACACGACCGGCCGTCCCAGCAGGAAGTTCGCGAATGCATCATTCGTGGGGAACGACGGCGCGAAGACGAAGAACGCGTTTGGAGCGATCGCCTGAAAAGCGTTGATCTGCGTGCGACGGAATTCGCCGCCAATCTTCCAGGAATGCGCTCCGCTGGTATGCGAGAGCGAATCGTAAACTTCGTAGACATTCTGTGCCGAC
>DASQLD010000456.1:0-8956 GCA_035630195.1 Bryobacteraceae bacterium | reverse complement strand
CCCGTCGCAATCGACTCATGAGTGATTCGTGATGTAGCGAACATCGCGGCGATCATCAGGCCGACGGCGCCCAACCGCTCGAACCACGCCGCCTTGCTAAAGAAGACCCACCAGAGAACGACACCCAAGCCACCTACAACTCCGCCAATCACCGCGATCGGGGCGGCATCCGGCATCACGACAGGCAGGCCAAACCGGACCAGCCATTGCAGCCCAACAATGACAATGCCTGGCCAGAGCCGGAGTGAACGACGGGAAGAGGGTTCTTCCTCGCGCGCAAAGGTCATGTCAGAGAATACTCCGGTTGTGCGCAGTTTGTTCCGTGGTTTCTTCGCCGTCGTTAAGCCCGTCGAATCCAGAAACGATTCAGTACCCAACTTCAGGTGAGCGTCATGCCGGATGGGATGACAAGGAATCTAGTCCCGATGCGTCCGAGGCGCCGGAGATTCCCGTTCTGCTCCGGGTCGAACGAGGGGCCTGCGGAGTTTCCGTTGTATGGAAGGCGATCCCGAGCCCCCGGAACAATAAGCCCCACATAGTATTCGTTTCAGATATCCTGGGGGCTGCTTATGGGCAAAGCCCAACTCCTACGCTTTCTTGAGTTTGTGGGATTACCGGATTTCCACGCGCTCCATCGATACTCCATCGACAACATCCCCGATTTCACAGAGAACGTTCTCAAGTACCTGAATATTCGCTTTCAGAAACCCTATACCGATGTGCTCGATTTAAGGCGCGGCGTCGAGTGGGCTCGATGGTGTGTCGGCGGCGAACTGAACATCGCGGAGTCTTGCCTTGCGCACGATCCCGATCGCCTCGCCGTGATCTGGGAAGGCGAAGGTGGCGATACGGAGAGCCTCACTTATGGTGAGTTGGCGGTTCGCGTCAGTGCTGCAGGAAACAAGCTTGAATCTCTAGGAATCAAGAAAGGCGATCCGGTCGCGATCCACCTACCGATGCTCCCTGACACCGTGGTGGCCATGATAGCGACGGCCCGGATCGGCGCGGTCGCCGTCCCATTGTTCTCGGGCTACGGACCGGCGGCCATCGAGTCGCGGCTGCGGGATGTCAGCGCGAAGGTTGTGATTACGTGCGAGTCGTTCCCTCGCCGCGGTAAGCAGGTCGCTGCGTTGGCGACGGTAAGAGAAGCGGCGCGAAACTGCACATCCGTAGAGCATGTTCTCGTAGTTGAGCCAGGCGTTTGGGGCAGTGGCTCGAGCGAAATGGAACCCACGAACGCCGAGGACCGGCTTATTGTCCTTTACACCTCGGGAACCACCGGGCGACCTAAGGGTATCCTTCACTCCCACTGTGGATTCCCTATCAAAGCGGCCCAGGATATGTGTCTCGGCACAGACGTCGGGCCAGGGACCCGAATCTCATGGGTCACGGACCTCGGCTGGATGATGGGGCCGTGGCTGATCTACGGAGCGTTGATCCTTGGCGCGACGATCACCCTGTACGACGGCGCGCCTGATTATCCCGATCCCGGCCGGCTATGGGCTTTCTGCGCGCGCCACAAAGTGGAAGTGCTTGGAATTTCACCCACTTTGGTCCGAGCGCTGGCAGTTTACGGAACGAACCCAATCGAACGTCACGACCTCAGCTCCCTTCGGCTTTTCGGCTCAACCGGTGAGCCCTGGAATCCCGATCCGTGGCGCTGGCTGTTTGAAACCGTCGGCAAAGGCCAAATCCCGATCGTCAATTACTCCGGCGGAACCGAGATTTCGGGCGGCATCCTGATGGGCAACCCGATTCTGCCAAACAAACCCTGCTCATTCCCCGCGCCATGTCCGGGGATCGCTGCTGATGTAGTCGATGAGACAGGCCAGTCCGTGCCGATCGGCACCGTCGGAGAGCTCGTAATCAGGAAGCCGTGGATCGGCATGGCGCGTGGATTTCTCAACGATCCCGAGCGTTACCTCAAAACCTATTGGTCCCGCTGGCCTGGCGTCTGGGCGCACGGCGACTGGGCGCAACGCGACGAGGATGGCCACTGGTACATCCTCGGCCGCAGTGACGATACCTTGAAGATCGCCGGTAAACGAGTTGGACCGGCGGAAGTAGAATCCATCCTTGTCGGTCACGAATCGGTCACGGAGGCGGCTGTCATTGGCGTCCCGCACGACGTCAAGGGCGAGTGCATGCATGCCTTTGCCGTTCTGACGAAGAATTCATCCCCGTCTCCTGCTTTGGCGGAGGAGTTGAGAAGCGTCGTGTCCAATGCACTCGGCAAGCCCTTGAAGCCCGACGGAGTGCATTTCGTTCCAGCGCTACCAAGGACACGAAACAACAAGGTGATGCGCCGCGTCATTCGAGCGGCGTATCTCAACCATGATCCGGGGGATTTGTCTGCGCTGGAGAACCCCGGGGCCGTGGAGTTTATTCGTGATGCCAGAGGAAGACCGTCATGACGCCGACGAATATGACACAAGCGAATCCGCTGAAGATTCGTAGCATTCATCATGTGGAGCTCTGGGCCGGCAACGCCAAACAGTCGGCGTTTTATTATCGAAACGCGCTCGGCTTTTCGCAGTTTGCATACGCGGGACTTGAAACCGGAAATCGCGAAGTCACCAGCTATGCATTGAAGCAAGGCAAAGCGCAAATCGTCGTCAGCACATCGCTGCAGCCCGACGGGTTCTTTTCCGATCATCTTCGCAAGCATGGCGACGCCGTCCGGGATATCGCTTTCCACGTCAACGATGCGGACGAAGCATTCCATCAGGCGGTCAGCCGCGGCGCCGTCGGACTCGAACAACCGAGGACGGTCCGGGATGAATACGGAAGTATTCGCCGGGCGGCGATAAAGACCTACGGAGATACGATCCACTCGCTCCTCTCTTTTCAGGACTACTCGGGACCCTTCCTGCCTGGCTTCAAAGCGGCCGACGCGCCCGGTCGCGACGCAGGCATTCTCCGAATCGACCACATTGTGGGAAATGTCGAGCTTGGAAAAATGAATGAATGGGCCGACTGGTACGCCAAAGTACTCGGCTTCCATCGCTACATAAACTTCGATGACAAAGACATCTCGACTGAATATTCGGCGCTGATGAGCATTGTCATGTCAGACGATTCCCAGTCTGTGAAATTCCCGATCAACGAACCTGCCGGAGGTCGTAAGAAGAGCCAGATTCAGGAATATCTCGACTACAACGGCGGGCCGGGCGTTCAACACATCGCGATGCAGACCAAAGACATCCTTCAAACCGTTTCGATGCTGAGGGCCAATGGCGTCGAATTCCTCGACGTGCCCGATGCCTATTACGAGGCGCTGCCGGAGCGTGTCGGCGAGATACGCGAGAACCTCGATACCATTCGAAGACTCCGCATCCTGGTGGATCGCGACGAAGAAGGCTACTTGCTACAGCTCTTCAGCAAGCCAGTCGAAGATCGTCCAACGCTATTTTTCGAGATCATCCAACGCGCCGGGAGCCGTGGCTTCGGGAAGGGCAATTTCAAAGCGCTGTTCGAAGCGATCGAGGCGGAACAAGCTCGGCGCGGCAATCTGTGAAGGCTCTCAATGCCCATTTATCACCAGCTCGGAAATATCCCCCCGAAGCGTCACTCCGTTTTTCGCCAAGCCGATGGGTCTCTTTTTCATGAGGAGCTCATCGGCAATAAAGGCTTCGTGGGACCTTCGTCACTGCTCTATCACATAGAACGACCTACGCAGGTATTGCGTGTCCAGGATTTCCGCGAATTGAACTGGCAGCCCGAAGAACACAGGCAACTTCGCCACCGCCATTTCAGAACTCATTCGATGAAGACGGGAGCTAGCGCCATTCTCGATCGCCAGCCGGTAGTGTTCAACGATGAAGTGGCATTGTCCGTGGTTATCCCGTCCCAAGAAGACGAATTCTATTATCGCAATGCCCAGGGCGATGAAGTTATCTTTGTAACCGAAGGAGATGGCGTCATCGAGACCCAAATGGGCGATCTCGCATTCCGGTCCGGCGACTACATTGTTATCCCGCGAGGCATTCTGCATCGGTACCGGCTGCGGGAAGGTTCGCATCGGTTTCTCGTGATCGAGAGCGCGGGATATGTTCGAACTCCTCACCGATATCGCAATGAACACGGTCAATTACTTGAGCACGCGCCATATTCGGAACGCGATATTCGAAGGCCGGAACAACTTGTCCCGCGCACGGAGAAGGGGGAGTTCCGAGTGCTTGTGAAGAAGGAGTTCAAGCTGACCGAATTTGTACTCGACCACCACCCGTTCGACGTCGTGGGTTGGGACGGGTACTACTATCCGTGGGCGTTTAACATCCATGACTTCGAACCCCGTGTCGGACGTTTCCACCTACCACCGCCCGTACACCAAACGTTTGAGGGCGATGGGTTCGTGATCTGCTCCTTCTGTCCACGACCGTACGACTTCGACGCAAATTCGGTGCCTGCTCCTTATAACCACTCGAACGTGATGTCGGACGAGGTCCTTTACTACGCCAACTCCGAGTTCATGAGTCGTAAAGGCATCGAGTATGGCTCCGTTACCCTGCACCCGGATGGCATCCCTCATGGCCCGCATCCCGGGCGCACCGAGGATTCCATTGGGAAGAAGCATACAGACGAACTCGCCGTGATGGTTGATACCTTCCGGCCCTTGCTGGTAAGCCGGCCGGCGCTCGAAGTGGAAGACAAAGAGTACTATCATTCCTGGCTGGGGCAGTGAGCGACAGCGTGTATCTGAAGTTGCCGTCAACCATCCGCAACTATACAGATTTCTACGCGTCCATTCACCACGCCACGAACGTCGGCAAACGCTTCCGGCCTGAGAGTCCGCTGCTTCCCAACTATCGACACGTGCCGATTGCGTATCACGGCCGGGCCTCCTCCGTCGTTGCTAGCGGCACGCCGATCCGCCGTCCGTCCGGCCAACTCGGAGAAGGGCGATTCGGTCCGACGGAGCAGCTTGACTACGAACTGGAGTTAGGACTGATCGTAAAGGGCGGTAATGCGCTGGGTAATCCAATCCCGGTCGAGCAGGCGCATGAATACATTTACGGGTTCGTTCTGGTTAACGACTGGTCCGCTCGCGACATCCAGCGCTGGGAGTATCAACCGTTGGGCCCGTTTCTCGGAAAGAGCTTCGCTACGAGCATTTCATCGTTTGCGGTGAGCCCCCAAGCATTGGAGTCCTACCGTATCGAAGTATCCGATCGACCGGAAACTTTACCGTACCTGCGTCCAGCCGGATGGCTGTACGACATCACTCTAGAAGTGTTCGTGAACGGGAACCTGACCGGACGCAGCTATGTTCGAGACCTCTACTGGACTTTCGCGCAGATGATTGCACACCATACCAGCAACGGCTGCAATCTTCAGGATGGGGACCTGTTAGCGAGCGGCGCCATTTCTGGCGATTCCGACCGCGCTTATGGCTCACTGCTCGAACTGGATGGGGAGTTTTTGAAGGATGGAGATGAAGTGGTCATGCGTGGATATGCCGACCGGCTTGGCTTTCCACGCGTTGATTTTGGGGAATGCAGGGGCGTCATATTGCCGCCCCTGTGATCATTCAAGGTTACGGCGTGGGCTTCTGGCCCTGCGCCGTCGAAGAAGCTCCCATGCGGCGCTCGACCTCAGCTAGCTGCTTCTTCACATTCTCTGCATCGGGTCCCTCGGGTACTCGCTTCAGAAATGTACGCATGTTCTCCGCCGCCTCAGGATACTTCTCCTTCTGCGCGAGAATCAGTCCCAGCAGATGATTAGCTCTCGGGTTCTTTTTCTGCGCATCGAGCTTAAGTGCTTCTCTGGCGTCTTCTTCCGCGGCATCGAACTTCTGCAAGTTGAAATTGGCAACGGCGCTTATGTAGTAGATATCGGGTGAGAAGTATGGATTGAGCTTTATAACTTTGCTTGTATACTCCGCAACTTCCGGCCACTTCTGTTCAGCCCCGGCGATGCGGGCGAGTTGAGCATATGGAGTTACAAATTTTCCGTCGGCCTGGATCGATCCTTGATAGGCCTTCTTGGCTTCTTCAAGCTTCTGCTGCTGTTGGTGAACCAACCCAAGCTCATACCAGGCGGCAGCATACTTCGGGTAGGTATCTACGGCCTTCTGAAAGTTCGTCTCAGCATCGGCCCACTTCTTCTTCTTCGCGGCCTCCGATCCCTTCTCGAACGCCTTCTTCGCGTCCTTCGGGGCATACGCTGACGTGGCGCTGAAAGTGAATCCTTCTACCTTTGCTAAGCGATGAAGAATAATCGTGCCGACGTCCGGATTATCCAGGGCGCGCCGACCGGATAGATTTACCGGTTCGGAGCGAAACCCGGCGAGATTGGCGCGCAACTCACAACCCATCAAATCCCGTTCACTGATGCCGCGGCCCGATGGTCCCATCATTCCGCCACCTCGACCCGGGGCTGCGCCGATCGGGTCGCCGATCGAACTCATGCTCGCGTCGGCCATCATTGCCTGGTTCTGTCCGAGTTGAAAACTGAATCGGCCCTTGGAATCGGTATGCGCCTCTGGACGAACTACGCTTCCGCATACTCGTTCGATGACAACCGAGTCCGGCGGCGGCGTGCCGTCATCCATTATGACTTTGCCAGATAAGAACACTGGCCGGTTCTGCATTTCGGAAAACGGATCCTGCTGGTTTCTACCGGGCATCTGTCCAGGCTGTTGTCCAGGCTGTTGTTGCCCCGGCTGCTGGCCGCCGGGCCGACCGGCGCCTGGATTTCCTGCTCCTGTCTGTCCTCCCCCCTGCTGGCCACCACCCGCGGGCGGAGCGGGCGCCGGGGGGTTTTGGGCCGGTAACAATGTGCAGGAAAGTGCGGAAACGAGGACGATCCGCAAGCCCGAACGAATAAGGTGACAACTGGTCATACTCGGGACGACCTTTCACGTCCGGTTGCATTATCCCATAAAAACCTGGATGGAAGCCCGCGCGTTACACTGGCGACTGAATGAACATTCTCGTGATCGGGGGTGGTGGACGTGAGCATGCTATTGCGTGGCGCTTGGCACAGTCACCCAGGGTAAAAAGACTCTGCGCAACTCCGGGAAATCCGGGAATCGCGAAAGTAGCCGAGTGCTGGCCGGCCTCGACGGTCAATGATTACCTTAAGTTAGCCGACAATCTCGACGTCGATCTTACCGTTGTGGGACCTGAAGCTCCGCTGGTGGCTGGCGTTGTTGACCGGTTCCGCACTGAGGGCCGTTTGATTTTCGGACCCACCGCGGCCGCTGCTCAACTTGAAGGCAGCAAATCCTTTAGTAAGGATTTCATGATTCGCGCCGGTATCCCGACCGCTCGGTACGAAACCGTTACGAACATAGATGACGCCCGTAAAGCCATCGCGAAGTTTGGCTATCCGGTTGTCTTGAAGGCTGACGGTCTCGCTGCCGGCAAAGGCGTCGTTATCGCGCAGTCACGGGAGGAGTCGGAGGCTGCTCTACCTGGGCTGCTCGGTTCACGACTCGTCATCGAAGAATTTCTGCAGGGGGAAGAAGTCAGCTTCATAGTCATGAGCGACGGCAATAACGTGCTTCCACTTCAGCCCTCACAAGATCATAAGTCCGTTAACGATAACGATAAAGGTCCTAACACCGGAGGCATGGGAGCATACTCCGACTCTCGGATCTTAGCGCCGGCAGCTTCAGACGATATTCTCACACGCGTGATCCAGCCCACGATCGCGCAGATGGCAGCCGAGAACAATCCTTTTACGGGGTTTCTCTACGCGGGTTTGATGATGACCGATGCCGGACCGAAAGTCCTCGAATTCAATGCGCGGCTCGGCGACCCCGAAACACAGGCCATCCTTCACCGAATGGCTTCGGATTTCGTCCCGATCCTGGCTGCCGCTGCAGCGGGTGAGCTAGCCGGCGCCTCGATCGACTGGAAGGATGAGCCCAGTGTTTGTATCGTCTTGGCAGCACACGGCTACCCAGGTGCAGTTCGGTCAGGGGATCTGATTACCGGTCTCGAGAAAGCCGAGGCAGCAGGAGCAACCGTCTTCCACGCAGGTACCGCGGAAACGAAGGACGGACTGGTTAGCGCCGGCGGCCGAGTGCTCGGCATCACACATTCGGGTCCCCATTTGGGGGCCGCCATCGACAATGCTTATGCAGCCGCGAGGCATATCCATTTCGAGGGAATGCACTTCCGCACCGATATCGGGGCAAAGGGCCTAAAGCGATAAGCCGAATTGTCCTGGCATTGAAGTACTAAGTAAAAAAAGGCTCTTAAAGTCCAAGAATATTGCTTGCTTTGGTACTAGGGTACTGTTATAACTCGTACTATCCCAGTACCGAATTACCATCCCGTATGAACGCCCCGTCCTGCGGAACAGGGAAATGGGTTCAACTAGGAAAGGGACCTGATATGAAAAACAACAGCGACCCTACATGCCGTGTGCATGTCCTTGCAGTTAGCCCCTTTGAAAGCGATCATCGATCGCTCGCTCACATCTTCGGACACACCGCCTGGGAATTCGAGACCGCCCGCAGCCTCGAAGAAGCGTCGGTCAAACTACGCACTACGCCAGTCCCCGTACTCCTGTGTGAAGAAAACCTTCCTGATGGCACATGGAAGGACTTACTTGCGCTAGCGGAACGGCAGACAAACCCCTGCTACGTTGTAGTTACTTCTCAGTCCGCGGACGATCGGCTGTGGGCCGAAGTCCTGAATCTCGGCGCATATGACGTGCTTGCCAAACCATTCGACTCTCGCGAAGTCTTTCGTGTGATCGGGCTTGCGTGGCGTCATTGGCTTGACCTGCGCAAGTCGGCCGGTCGTATTTACGGGCAGCCGACAACTGCCGGCGCAGTAGCCTAAACAAGCTTAAATTAGTTCGCTAGTCATCTGTATCTGAAATATCTTTACTAATAATATTGGCAAGTGCATACTAAGCGTATGCCGCTCCCCCCAGCGCCCAAGTTGGTCTTGACCCAAGCAGCGCGTAAGCGACTGGAGGCGATTCGGCAAGGCCGCAA
>DASQLD010000455.1:0-8105 GCA_035630195.1 Bryobacteraceae bacterium | reverse complement strand
ACTACTCCGGTGTCCAATCGCGTTCCTTGCCAGTCCACGAAGAAAAATGTCTTGTTCTTTTGTATCGGCCCGCCCAGGATGAAGCCGTACTGATTTCTGCTAAAACGCGGCCTTGCACCGGTGGTAGCAAACAGATTTCGGGCATTCAGACCTTCGTTTCGAAAAAATTCGAAGAGTGTGCCGTGCAGATCGTTGGAACCGTACTTCTGATTGACCATGATGACGCCGCCGTTGGAGCGTCCGTATTCCGCCGACGGGCTATTGGTTTCGACACGGAATTCTTCGATCGCATCCACGATGGGATAGAAGGCTACCTGTCCCGGCTCTGGCTGCAATACGCTTATACCGTCATAAATGTATTCGCTGGTCCGCGGCCGGCTGCCATTAATGCGCGGCAGCAGATTGCCGGGCGGCAGATTGACTCCCGGCGAAAGGACGATGAGAGGAACGAAGTTCCGCCCGTCGAGAGGCAGCGCCACTACCTTCTTCTGCTCGACGACAAAGCTTGTGGTACCGCGGCTGGATTGTAGTAGCGGAGCAGCGGCGGTGATTTGCACAGATTGCGATATTTCCCCGACCCGCAGTTCCAGATCGAGGCTTATCTGATCGCCTACGCGAATGACGATTCCGTTTCGATTCAGAGTGGCGAATCCGTCCTTCACAACGGTAACCCGATAAGTCCCGGCTGATACGGCGAAAAAATGATAACCGCCCTCCGTTCCAGACTGCACAGTGAGCTTGCCCTGGGTGCCTGTATGGACGAGGTTGACTGTTGCTCCGCCTACGGGCAACCCGGTTGGATCGCGAACGACTCCGAATAACTCCGCCTTTGTAGACTGTCCGTAAACCAGTGAGGAGGCGGAGAGTAACAAAAAACCCACGAATCGAGACGGAATAGGCAGACACATATGGGGATTGTGACGTTACTGTTACAAGACACTATCGTTTATACAAAACATACTACCGCCTGCTTGCGCAGGCGCTGAAACCGGAAGGTACGGAATCTGGCTCGCGTGCACATCACATTTCTGCACGCGGTCCTCGTTCAAGCTACGCGTGCGCTGCCGTCAAGGGCCGAACTGGATCACGGCTGTCGATGGCGGGCCGTAGCTCGGACGATAGGTACGAGGACGGCACGTGTCGCGAAGAGCTCACCTGATAGAACACGCGCTCTGGACAAGTTGCACTCGTCTCTGGGATTCCACGTTATCTTGAAATGTGAGGCGCTCCCGGCCGGTCCCTTCAAATTGCTCTCATTCAGGCGTGGACTTACACGTTTTCCGTTTTAACCCCGTACCTTCTACCGACTTCTTTCAAAGGCTGCTGAGCAACGATGAGGTGTTGCGGGCGGACCGATATAAGTCTGAAGTTTCGTACCGGCAGTATGTGCAATCACGCGCGGTCCTTCGAAGCGTTTTGTCGAAACTGGTGAGCCTACCGGCCCGAGAGGTCCCACTCCAGATCAGCAGCACCGGTAAGCCGTATCTTGCCGAGAGCCGAATCGAGTTTAGCCTTTCTCATTCAGAAGACATAGGAGTCTTGGCCATTGCCGTGGATACCCCGGTAGTGGTCGATCTTGAGAAGATTCGCGACCTGCCGGAGGCGCTCAGTATTTCCGAGCAGCACTTTGCTCCCGGTGAAATGGAGAGCGACGAAGCATTCTTTCGATGTTGGACTCGAAAGGAAGCTTATCTAAAGGGACTTGGAGAAGGCCTTGCAAGGCCGCTGGATACGTTTCGGATTGACCGCGGAGAGCAAAGTGACGAAATCTTTGTTCCGGTGATCGATTCACAATTGCGCCATGCAGCTTGGTTCGTTCGCAGCTTCACTCCCTGTAAAGGATACGCAGGAGCGATCGCGGCAAACGGCAACGATTTCGAACTGAGGCAGTTCCTTTGCGTTCCAGTGGAGAGCCTATTGTGTCAGGAGGTGACGGTGTGCGCCTGAAGCAGGAAACCCGTTCGGTTCTCGAGCAGCACCATGAAAGCCTGGTCGATCTCAGCCGCCGTATTCATTCGACACCGGAACAAGGTTTTGAAGAAGAACAGGCATGCCGCTGGATGGCGGAGACACTGACGAGCGCTGGGTTTGCGGTGGAGACAGGCGCCTATGGTCTGCCCACCGCACTGAGAGCGCGTGCGGGAAGTGGACCGTTGCATGTCACGATCTGCGCCGAATACGATTCACTGCCTGGGATCGGGCACGCCTGCGGCCATAACCTGATCGCAGCGATGTCTGCCGGCGCCGCGATCGCCGCTGCCCGCGTCGCCGACGATCTCGGCGTGACAATTACGTTGTTGGGAACACCAGCAGAAGAGGTGGGAGACTCGGGCGGAAAGATCCTGATGCTGGAACGTGGAGCGTTCGATGATGCTCACGCCGCAATGATGGTCCATCCAGGTCCGTTCGACTGGATCGCTCCGCGTATCATCGCGTCGTCGACGTTCGATGTGGAGTATATAGGCAAGGAATCTCACGCAGCCGCATTTCCTGAGTTGGGAATCAATGCCGCCGATGCGATAACGGTGGCGCAAACGGCGATAGGCCTGTTGCGCCAGCATCTTCCGTCCACAGACCGCGTTCATGGCATTGTGACTCACGGCGGCGACGCTCCGAATGTTGTGCCGGGCCGAACCGGGGCACGTTACGTGATTCGGGCCGAGACGCTCGACGGACTTGCCACTTTGCGGCCGAAGATTCACCGGTGTTTTGAGGCTGGAGCATTGGCTACCGGCTGCACGCTCTCAATAGAAGGCGGAACGAGGCCATACGCCCACATGGCGCATGATCCGGCTCTGGCGGGAATTTATGAACGCAACGCTGTCCAACTGGGCCGGACACTTCCTCAGTCAGGAGTGATGATCGAGAGATTTGCAGCGTCCACGGATATGGGCAACGTCTCGTTGCGAGTACCGTCGATTCACCCGATAATCTCGATCGATTCTTTGCCAGCAGTGAATCATCAACCCGAGTTTGCAGCACATTGTGTGACACCGGCTGCTGAGAAGGCCTTGTTTGATGGCGCTCTTGCAATGGCATGGACAATTACCGATCTGGCTACTGATTCCGCACAACGTGAACGACTGATGGGGCGCTAGCCCGCCTTGTCGCCAATACAGCAGCACTCCGATAATTCCGATGGCGCTGGTCGCCGCAAGCGCTACAAGAGGGAGATTGGCCGGGATGAGGAGAATCGGAATCCGCGGAGAGCTGGGCGCGACGTTCATAGACGATCACCGCGAGAACCCACTTGGGGGCGCATGGAGTGCGATATGAGAACGCCTCAATAGAGCTGATTGCAGTCGTAGCGATGTACCCCACTCCCGACGGTTTTTGAGATCGCAATCTTCCCGCATTCCTTGCTCTAGCTTTGCTGATCTTTGGCGTACACGAACCTGCGGTACTACGAAACGACCGATTGCGTCGAAGGGATTTCTCAACCCGAAGCTGGCGGCCCGCGGATGAGGCGGCGTAGGGTCAATAATCAACGCTTCGCGAGGCGCTGAGCAAATTCCCTTTCCACCGAGGTGGAGCATGCGGGCGCTAACGAACCACGAAACGGTTCCTCCCGGGAGAACCATTTAGCGCCACCCACATGATGCAACCGAGTGGGGGCCAGGAGTATGCGGGAAATGGTGTCTATATCAATCCCTATACCGGGGAAATTCTTCGGAAGGAAATCCATGCGGAGATTCAAACGCCGACGCGGGAGATTCTCAACTGGATCGGCTACATCCATTTCGGCACCTTCGCCGGGCATCTGTCCCAAGTCTTATGGATTGTCCTCGGTTTGACGCCAGGGTTGCTCTTTATTACAGGGATGCTGATGTAATGGAATCGCTCACTCGGCAAGAAGCTAAAAGCTCGTTCTTGGAACCTTCATCAAGTGCGCGCCGAGCATATCAAGATCAAGCCAACAGTTCGGGGATGATATGACCATGTACATCCGTAAGGCGACGATCGATGCCATTGTGCCGAAAAGTCAGACGAGTATGATCAATGCCTAACAGATGTAGCAAGGTGGCATGCAGATCATAGCAGTAGATCGGATTTTCTACGGCTTTATAGGACCATTCGTCAGTGGCGCCGTAGCTGACTCCACCCTTAAACCCGCCTCCGGCAAGCCACGCCGTGAAGCCCATCTGATTGTGATCTCTTCCCTTGCTTCCCTGACTGCATGGCATACGACCGAACTCCGTAGTCCAATAGACGACCGTATCCTCCAGTAGCCCTCGAGATTTCAGGTCCTTCAGAAGACCGGCGACAGGTTTATCGAGAGCCGCCCCGAGTTCCCCATGATCCTTGGCAAGATTCTCATGGCTGTCCCAGTTGCGGCGCGGAAATCCGTTGTCGGCCCCGCTCCACACCTGCACGAATCGTACACCGCGCTCCACCAATCGCCGCGCAACAAGACAACGCGTACCCATATCCGCTGAGATCTCGGCATCTAGTCCATAGAGCTCGCGCGTCGCAGCGGATTCCTTTCTTATATCGAGCACATCGGGAGCGCTTAACTGCAAACGGGCGGCCATTTCATAGGAGGCGATTCGCGCCTCCAGTCTTGAGTCACCTGGCCGCTGCGCCGCATGATTTCGATTGATCTTGTTCAACAACGCCAGACCATCGCGCTCGCTCTCGACGCCAATAAACTGAGCCGAGGCCGGCGGTCTTAGATCCGCGATAGGGGTAGCGGTTCCGGCGCGAATCGTGGTTGCCTGCTGGGATGCCGGCAAGAACCCCGAGGACCAATTTGCAGCTCCGTTGGGCGGCATTCCGCGAGGATCGGGCAAGACCACGAACTCCGGCAGATTGTTGTTTGCGCTACCAAGCGCATACGAGATCCAGCTTCCTGAACTCGGGAACCCTGGCAGGATGAAGCCAGTGTTTTGCATGAATGTGGCCGGCCCGTGCACGTTGGACTTGGACATAAGGGAGTGGACAAACGCAATGTCATCCACGCATCCGGCGGTGTGCGGAAGGAGATCGCTCACCCACTTTCCGCATTGTCCGTGCTGCTTCCAAGCCCATGGGCTCGGCATGACCACGCCTGGATTGCTTTGGAACAGCTCGACCTTTTCACCGGGATCCCACTTCTCGCCCGCGTGCCGGATCAGTCGGGGTTTGTAGTCGAAAGTGTCGCACTGGCTGGCAGCGCCGGACATGAACAACTGAATCACCCGTTTAGCCTTTGCTTGATGATGGAGTCCTCCGCTAAACTCCGGGCGGGCTTGCGCTGCGGCATCGCGTCCCAACAGACTGGCCAGTGCAATACCTCCGAGCCCGCCACCACAGTTCCAAAGAAACGATCGTCTATCCATAGAAGCTCTTAGTCCAAAAAGAGAAATTCGTTGCTATTGAAGAGCAGCCTCGCCAAGTTCGGTAGTCCATGCTGTTTCGCATAGGCGAGGAATGCCATTGACTCGGCGTCTGTAGGATTTCGGCCGAAGCAAATGCGCACCGCCTCACGCACCTGTAGGGGCAGGGAAGTCGAACTGCTCTGCAGTCGCTCGGCGAGATGTTCGGCCATACGGACCACGAAGGGATTATTCATCATCGTGAGAGCCTGGATCGCGGTCAACGTGGTGGAGCGCTTCGGTGTCAGGACTGAAGGATCCGGACAGTCCAGTCGCTCCATGAATGGGTCCGGCACGCTGCGGACAATAAACCGATATACGCTGCGTCGATACGACGCAGGGTCATCCGGATCGAATCGCGCGTAATCGTACACGGGCGAGTGGTCGTCTTTGAACGAAAACCATTGCACCGCCGGACCTCCCATCTTCAGATCGAGCTTGCCGGCTGCCGATAACACTGAGTCACGCACGGACTCCGCATCCAACCTGGTTATGTTCATTCTCCAAAGCAGGCGATTCTCGGCGTCCACCTTTTCGCCATCTCCGCGGCGCGCTGACTGCTGCTGGTAAACCTGGCTACGGAGTATCATCCGGTGCAGTTGCTTCAGCGATCCTTGCGCTTCATCGCGAAACCAGACAGCAAGCCAGTCGAGCATTTCGGGATGCGATGGCTTGGAGCCCATGCGGCCAAAGTCGCTCGGAGTATCTACGAGGCCGGCGCCGAAATGATAATGCCAAACGCGGTTCACGATGGATCGCCAGGTGAGCATGTTGTCCGGATGAGCAATCCAGTTCGCGAGCGCCGCTCTGCGGCCCGCTTCCGAATCATCCGGCAGGACAAAGGGAGCTGGTACGACGCTCAATGTACCCGGGGTTGCCGGTTTCAAGGGAGATTGAAGACTTCCGCGACCAAGCACAAAAACAGGCCTTGGCTGCAACGACGGTCGGAACGTGCCGGCGCGAGGAAAGAACGCCGCGCCCGAGTAGACCATGCGAGGTTTCGGCAGGGCAGCGATTCGTTCGTCCAGTATTTTCATCTCAGCCTGGACACGATCGATGCTGGCGTACGTCTCCGGACCGGCAATCGCCTCCACAAGTTGCGTCTTGCGCTTACGATCCCGTTCGCGGCGAACTTCCAACTCCGACTTCAATGCAGCGTCCTGTGGTGTCTTCGGGAGTCCTATATGCGCAATCTGAAGACCGGCGTCTTGAATTGCCGAGTCGAGGTCCACGATCTCCGGGCTGGTTGCGAACTCGACTTTGTCCAGCAACGGTTGTAGACGCAACTGCACTTCCCGCTTCTCTCGCAAGAGTTGTTGAAGCTGGCGGTTGGCAGAAGCATCATCATAGAAAGGACGGTTTGCGCGATCTATCCCTGCAAAGACGGCCTGCAGGTTGTAATAGTCGGTTTGAGGAATCGGATCGAACTTGTGGTTATGGCATCGCGCGCAATGGGCAGTCATGCTGACGAAGGTGGAAATGGTCGTCGCCACCATGTCGTCACGGTCCAGTAAGCGGGTGTTGTCTTTTTCTGTCGTACCCTCGCGTAACTCCTGATGGCCGACAAAATCCCACGGACCAGCAGCGAGGAAGCCAGTCGCAACAAAGGCGCTGGGATCATCAGGGTAGAGCGCGTCTCCGGCAATCTGCTCCCGGATGAAACGCGCATACTGCTTGTCTTGATTAAAGGCGGCAATCACATAGTCGCGATAGGGCCAGGCATTCGGGCGTGGCTTGTCCTTGTCATATCCATGGGAATCCCCGTAGTGCGCCACATCCAGCCAGTGCCGTGCCCACCGCTCTCCGTACCGTGGGGAATCGAGTAGACGGTCGATGAGCCTTTCGTAAGCATCTGGAGCAGGGTCCTTGACGAAGTCCTCAATGTCTTGAGGCGTAGGAGGGAGACCGTGCAGATCGTAATACACTCGTCGAATGAGTGTGCGGCGGTCCGCGGCAGGAGAAAAAGCGAGTCCTGCTTCGCTCAGACTCTTCTGAATGAACGCATCAACCGGCGTGCGTCCCGCGGTAGGAGGAACAGAAGGCTTCACCAACGGCCGTAGCGACCACCAAGTCTCTTGTTTGTCCTTACCTCCGCTATCGTCACGCGCACCCTGTTCGATCCACAGTCTAAGCTTGGCCACTTGATCCGCTGTGAGTGGCCTGCCCGTTTTGGGCATACGTGGCTTTTCGCCGGTGATCGTACGAACCAACAGGCTATCGTCCGGTCGGCCAGGTTGTATGGCTTTACCAGAGACGCCGCCTGTAAGAAGAGTGGTTACGGACTCTACCGAAAACTTCCCGCTCGGGTTCGATCGGTTGTGGCACGCATAGCAGCGTTCCGTGAGGAGAGGCCGAACTTCTCCGGTGAAGCTGACTGGATTGGCCGCTTCCAATGAAGTTGCGAGAAGGATCGCAGCCCAAACATGGGCACTTGGCTGCATGGGTCTAGTTTACTGGCCTTTCGAAACTGGCTTGTCCTTAGCTACTTTCCGTCGCAAAAATGACCCTTATCGGACCCGCTCAGAGGCTCTTCGCCCGTGGGTGAGTCGAGTTCGGCTCGCGATCTCCCTCCCTCGCTCCCGCAGGAGCGGGGCGGTACCGCCGCCCTACTCACGTACGGGTAACCGCCAATACATTCCCGATGTTGATTAGGTTGTCGGCGATCACTCCGAACCCAACCCACCGCTTCATGCCGTCGACGCCACGATAACGGCATCGACTCAGGCCATGACGGCGCTTGAGTACGCTGAT
>DASQLD010000454.1:0-9272 GCA_035630195.1 Bryobacteraceae bacterium | reverse complement strand
TCCCCGAAATCGAAAATTCGGTTGAGCCGATCCGCAACCCGGAGCCAGCCACCTATCCAATCGCGTGCAGTTACGAAGCGAACCCGACAATTCCTTTGTCGATTGACCGTAACTTGCTCGAAACACAACTGACATGAAGATGCGCTAAACTCAGCATTACCTCAGGGCATCTATGATTAATTCAATCCGCAGGCGCTTTTGCAGCGCTTTGAGTCCCGTTTTGCTCGCTCTTCTGACCGTGTTTCCGGCAGTGGCACAGTTTGACAGCGCATCCGTACTCGGTACCGTTCGTGACCCCAGCGGCGCGGCCATGGCCGGCGCTAACGTCACGCTCGAGAACACCAAGACCGGTATCCAACAAACAACCGCAACAGACGCCAACGGTAACTTCCAGATTCTGAACGTTCCGATCGGTACGTACCGGCTATCTGGCGAAGCGCCTGGCTTCAAAAAGGCGATCGCCGGCGAATTTACCGTCACCGTCGCCGCTCGTCAGCGGGTCGACCTTAACTTGCAGGTCGGTGATGTCGCCGAACAGATCGTCGTCGTCGATGCCGCCACTCCGCTTGAGACTGACACCAGTTCCCGCGGCACCGTCGTAGGCAGCAACCAGATCGTGAATCTCCCGCTCAACGGACGTTCCTACGCCGACCTCGCGCTTCTTGCACCCGGCGTCCGCAAATCGGGCATCACATCTTCGCGCGACGCTTCGTTTAACGTGAACGGAATGCGAAGTTCCCTAAACAACTTCGTCATTGATGGCGTCGACAACAACGCATACGGCACCAGCAACCAGGGCTTTTCGAACCAGGTTGTCCAGCTTTCCCCCGATGCAGTTCAGGAGTTCCGCATCGAAACCACCAATTACAGCGCCGAGTTCGGACGGGCCGGCGGCGGCGTCATTAACGCCAGCATTCGCAGCGGTACGAATTCGTTCCACGGCGCGGCCTGGGAGTATCTGAGAAACACCGAGTTGAACGCGACCGGCTTCTTCAAGCCCGTGAATAATGAGAAACCGGTGCTGATCCAGAATCAGTTCGGCGGAGCATTCGGTGGGCCCGTAATCCGCAACAAAGCCTTCTTTTTCGTCGACTACGAAGGTTTCCGCCGTATCCAGAAACGGCCGGTGTTCACGACACTGCCGACACTCGAACAGAGGCAGGGCATTCTCGGTTCCGCAGTCCGAAACCCGTTCACCAGCGAAGTATTCGCCAATGGAACCATCCCGCAGGGACAAATCACCAGTTTTGCCCGGGAAGTCCTCGCCGATCTTCCAGCTCCGAATCTCCCGGGTTTAGCTAACAATTTCCAATCTCAACCTGCCACCACTGATGACAGCAACAAGGGCGACGTTCGTTACGATCACTATCTCGGGTCGCGCGTCAACCTCTTCGCGCGCTACAGCCATCGCGAGTTGAATCAGTTCATCCCCCCATCCATCCCGGGACCTTCGGGGGGCGACTCTAACGGCAACGTGCGCGTCAACAACAAGCAGATCGCACTTGGCTCGAACTTTACCTTGTCCCCTACCTCCATGCTCGAAGTGCGCGTCGGCTACTCACGGACGGATGGGGGAAAGTTTCCGATGTTCCTCGGAACCGAAGGAGTGAAGGAAAGGTTCAACATCCCGAACGCGCCCAGTGATCCGCGTTATACCGGAGGCATCTACCGGCAAGCGGTTAGCGGATACGCTGCCTTCGGGGTCCAGAACAGCAATCCGCAGTATCAGAATCCTGACGTTCTCAATCCCAAGGCAAACTATTCGAAGATCCTCGGTCGCCACAGCCTCAAAGCGGGCTATGAATACCAGGCAATCAATACCGAGATCGATGATTTCTCACCTAAGTACGGTACGGACACCTACGCGGGCCGGTTCAGCCAGGTTCCGGGTACTCCGACCAACAACGTTCAGTTCCTCGCTGACTTCCTCTTCGGAGCGCGCAGCCGCTATGAGTTGGCTACACCGGCCATCGTGAACTATCGCCAGCGCATGCACTTCCTCTACTTGCAGGATGACTTCAAGATTTCGCCGAAGTTCACTCTCAATATCGGAGTCCGCTACGAGTTTGCGACGCCGCAGTACGAGCGCGACAATCTGCTATCGAACTTCGATCCAGTTACCAACACCTTGCTTCGAGCAAAAGAAGGATCTCTTTACGACCGCTCTCTCATTCATCCGGATCGTAACAATTGGGCTCCGCGCGTCGGTTTTGCCTACAACGTACTTCCCAAGACCGTGATCCGCTCCGGCTATGGAATCAGCTACATTCACTTCAACCGCCTGGGTGGTGAGAACCTTCTTGCCTACAACCTTCCGAACATTCTCAATCCCTTTGTCGATCAGTTGGCTCCGCTCGTCCCCACCAGCGGACAGCAGCTTTGCACAAGCCTCAACGATCCACCGTTCTCTTGCTTCCGGCCCACGGAACAGGGCTATCCCAACGGCTTCCTCGACCTGAAGAACATCAACCCGCGCATTGCCCGAACCAACTACATCCCGTCGGACTATCGCACCAGCTACGTGCAAAGCTGGCACTTCACCATCCAGCAGGAATTGGCCAGGGATTTCGTTCTTGACCTCGGATATGTTGGGACACGCGGCATCGGCCTGATGATTCTCGGCGACTACAACCAAGCGGTTCCGAACGCTCAAGGACAGAACCTCAGCCTGCAAGCACGTCGACCGTTGCAGGATTTCGGCTTCATTCAGGAAGCCTACGGCGGAGGATTTCTCAACTACCACGCGCTGCAGTTCAAACTGGAGAAACGCTACAGCGCGGGGCTTTATCTGTTGAACTCGTTCACATGGTCGAAAGCGATTGACAACGCGTCGGGCCACCTGGAGACTGCCAACGGCGACAACTCTCGCGTCAACATCCGCGATCTGCGTAACGAGAAGGGACTCTCCGGATATGACCAGCCGTTTAACAACACGACCTCATTCACGTACGAGCTGCCCTTTGGCCGCAATCGTCGCTACGGTTCGTCCTGGAATCCCGTCGTCGATGGAATCGCCGGCGGCTGGCGGCTAACGGGGATCAACACCATGACAAGCGGTCTTCCCGTGAATCTGACCTACGATCCTTCCAGCCAGTTCCAGGTAAGCAGCGCTCCCACCTATCGCCCAAACATCAGCGGCGATCCTTTGACCCCCGAAGCCAATCGCGGTCCTTCGAACTACCTCAACCGGGCTACAGTCTCGAATCCGACTGACCCGTCGCGCCCATTCGGAAACGCCGGCCGCAACATCGTTCGGGCTCCAGCGTTCTTCCAGTTCGATCTCGGACTGCACAAGGACTTCCGAGTCACCGAAGGAAGCCGCATCGAATTCCGGGCCGAAGCTTTCAATATTTCGAACAAGACGAATTTCACTGCGCCGAACAGCAACAGCTCCTCAAATGCCTTCGGAACCATAACCTCCACGCAACCAGCGCGTGAGATTCAGGTGGCATTACGCTTTGTGTTTTAAGGCCTCACGCAGGCTGCTGTTTGCTAGGGCAATCGCGCTTCGCGCCTGCGGCGAGTTCGTAACTACATCGAGCATCACGAAGTCGTGGATGATGCCGAGATAGCGAACAGCGGTGACGTGTACGCCTGCTTCATTCAGTTTGGCAGCGTACGCTTCACCCTCATCGCGCAGCACATCGAACTCGCCAGTGATGACAAGAGCGGGCGGAAGGCCTCTCAGTTCCTCCTTCGAGGCCTGGAGTGGGGAAGCCGTGCTCTTCTGGCGAACGTCCGCAATCGGCGCATAGTGATTCCAGAACCACTTCATCGCCTCGCGCGTTAAGAAGTAGTTCGTCGCAAATTCTATGTACGATCCGGTCTCGAAGTTAGCATCGGTGACTGGATAGAACAGAACCTGATAAGCGATCGGCGGACCCTTCCGCTCCTTCGCCAGAAGCGTCACCGCCGCGGCCATGTTGCCGCCGACGCTATCGCCCGCGACCGCCAGACGTGATCCATCAAGCTTGTGTTTCTTGCCGTTCTCTGCGACATACTTAGTCGCTGTATAGGCTTGCTCGATCGCGAGCGGATATTTAGCTTCGGGCGACTTCGTATAGTTGACGAAGACTACCGCGACCTCCGCGCCATTGGCGATCTCACGCACCAGGCGATCGTGCGTATCGGCGTCGCCCAGCACCCAGCCGCCGCCATGAAAATACATCACGGCCGGCAGAACGGAGTCGGTACCCTTCGGCCGGACGATCCGAATCGACACGTCGCCAGGGATCGTCAGATCCTCAATATCGGCAGGTAGTTTGTCGACCGGACCTGCCTGCGCATTGGTAAGCACGCCTCGGGCGTCTTTAACCGACAATTCATAAATCTGGGGACCTCCGGCCGAGTTCAATTCTTCCAAAAATGCCCGAGCCGATGGTTCAAGACCCTTATTCACGGTTTGCTCCTTTGTTCAGTACGACCAAATACCTTAGTCGTGGTGTCGAGTCGCCTAATATACGAACAGACGCCCAATCGTGGAAACATATCAGATGACTTCAGGAGATCACATGGTTCGGCTCGCGCTGGTTCGGCTACTGAGTGTATGCTGGCTTTCGCTACAACTCCTTGGGCAAACGACCGCAACGGAGGAGACCCGAGCCGCCGAGATCACCCGCCAGAGGCAGGAAAAGCAGGCCACCCTTGGCCCCGAAATGAACAGCGAATGGGAAGAGCGTGTCCTCTATATTCGGGAAAAAAGATTGCTCGAAAGAGTCATGGGCGGAGTAGCCGGATTTCGAATGAAGCTTGGCGGACTTGCAACCTTCGGCGGTTTCGCCCTCGGTCCTGAATACCTGCGGACCGACTTGAAGCAAGGTCGAGTTGTTGTTCGCGCCGCTGCGCAGGCGACAGCCAGGCTTTTCCAGAAATACGATGCCGAAGTCACCGTCCCGCGTTTTGCCAATGAGGCGATGTTCTGGAATGTTTATGCGGTCCATCACAACTACCCGCAACTCCAATATTACGGTCCGGGACCAGATTCGGAGAAGACCGGCAGAAGCAACTACCGCCTCGAAGATACTGCCATCGACACGACGCTCGGTTTTCGGCCCGTGCGACACCTGATGGTGGGGGGCCAAATCGGTTACCTTCAGAACAACGTCGGACCCGGCACTCACGACCGGTTTATCTCTACGGATGCGCAGTTCACGGAGGCCACCACTCCAGGTATTACAAGACAAGCCGACTTTGTCCGCTACGGCGCCTTCATGCAGTACGACTATCGTGACAACCCAGGTGGAGCCCGTTCCGGTGGTGTCTACTTAGCGCAATGGGGTCGTTATGTTGACCAGACACTCGGACAAAATACGCATCATCGTCTCGACATCGAAGCCCAGCAGTACATCCCGTTCTTCAATCAGCGGCGTGTCCTCGCGCTGCGTGGCAGAACATCGCTGACGGATACAAGTCACGGTCAGAAGGTGCCTTTCTATCTTCAGCCGATGGTAGGAGGCTCCGAGAACCTCCGCGGTTATCGGCCGAATCGCTTCTATGGCGATCAGGCGCTTTTCATGACTGCCGAGTATCGGTACGAGATCTTTTCGGGATTGGACATGGCAATCTTCGCCGATGCCGGAAAAGTCACAATGCTGAAGAAGGATCTCGACTTTCGCAATCTCGAGAGCAGCGTTGGCTTCGGGTTTCGGTTCAATGCCAAAAACAATGTCTTTCTCCGGATCGATACCGCTTTCAGTCATGAAGGGTTTCAGGTCTGGTTCAAGTTCAACAATGTGTTTTCGTGGGGCGCCGTGAAGACCTCAAGTAGTCAAGGAGAGTTCTGATGCAAGCCGGTTCTTACATCGCTGCTGTCACTATCGCTTTCTCGTCGCTTACCTTGTCTGCCGAGATACCAAAGTTTCGTGTCGATGACCCCCTGTGGACGATGCCGCAGCCGCTGCCGGTCAAGGATGCCAAATTGAGGAAGATTAGCGACGTCTACGACATCTTCTACAACGAGCTCGGTAAGCCGGGGGAAGAACACGTTGCAAAAACGGCTCCGATCACCGCTCAAGGAGTAAATACTCTAGGCGAAGTTCCTGATGGTGAGTGGTATGTCAATCGCCACTATTACAAGCGAATGAGTATCGCCGATCTCGAGAAAGGTCCGCCCGGCAATCCTCCTGGCAAAGGCAAGTGGACTGTCGTAGCGGCGAAGAACGAAGGCGTCACACCGGGCTTTACGATCCTTGACTCCACCGGGAAGCGGTATGTGATCAAGTTCGATCCGGTGGACCATCCGGAACTCGCGACGGCCGCGGACGTTATCACTTCGCGGTTTTTTTATGCCCTTGGTTATCACGTCCCCGCCAACTACACCGTCTTTTTCACACAAGAAGATCTCGTCCTCGGACCCGATACGAATGTGGTCGATGCCAAGGGCCTCAAGCGAAAGATGACGAACCAGGATCTCTGGGAAGTCCTGGGTAAAGTTCACAAACAACCCGATGGCCGCTATCGCGCGGTCGCTAGTTTGTATCTGACTGGTAAGCCCGTCGGGCCGAGAAGATGGCACGGAACCCGTCGCGATGACCCGAACGATATCGTTCCTCACGAACACCGGCGAGACTTGCGTGGAATGAAAGTTGTTGCAGCATGGCTCGCCCACGATGATTCGCGGTCTATTAATAGCTTGGACATGCTGGTAAATGAAGGCGTGCCGTATATCAAGCACTACATGATTGATTTCGGCTCGACGCTGGGAAGCGCCAGCAACGGGCCGAACAGTCCGCGCTCCGGACATGTACCGTTCTTCTCGTGGAAGCAAAGCGCCCAAGAGTTCTTCACGCTGGGGCTGTATGTTCCGAATTGGTCGTTGGCGAAGTATCCGAGCTTTCCTTCCTTGGGCCGCATCGAGTATGAGCGTTTCGACCCTGAAAAGTGGGTGCCCGAGTATAGAAATCCCGCCTTCGAGAACATGCTCCCGGATGACGCGTTCTGGGCTGCAAAGCAGGTGGCTGCATTCACCGACGAAGAGATTCGTGCCGTTGTTCGGACCGGCGAGTTGTCTGACCCGAAGGCGGAGGCGTGGCTCAACGAATGCCTTATCAAACGCAGAGACAAGATCGCGAAAGCCTTCGTGCCAAAACTGCTGCCGATTGACCGGTTTCACATCGATAATGGACGTCTTGCCTTTGACGAGATCGCCCCGAAAGCCGCTGCTTCATCTCAATACACAGTTCGATGGTCTCGCGCCAAATCAGGAGAAAGCGAACGTAGTATCAGCAATGCTTCTTCGTTGTCGCTTCCCTTGCGAGTGGATGAGTTGTCGCGCGATGAGGTTCTGGTGGCCGATCTCAGTAGCGGAGACGCCAGGACAGTGCGCGTGTATATCCGCGCGCGTGATGGCAAGGCGGACGTAGTAGGACTGACGCGCACGTGGGCTTCTTTATGAAGGAATGTACGCATCTTGACCAAGTGAAGGATGTTCAGCCGAACACTAGTGGGTGTGAGGAGTGTCTCAAGGCCGGTGGTCGATGGGTTCACCTCAGGATCTGTCTCACGTGCGGTCACGTTGGATGTTGCGACTCTTCGCCTGGACGACACGCGACCAAGCACTTTCAAACGAGTGGTCATCCGCTAATTCAATCGATCGAGCCCGGGGAAGACTGGGCTTGGTGCAATCTTGACGAGGTCTATATTGAATCCGGAAGTTGACACCAGAACGCCGTCAGCGAAGCCAGTCTTACTGACCGTCGACGACGACGCCGCTGTCCTTCGCGCGGTAGAACGCGACTTGCGGAAGCGCTATGCGGATCGGTATCGAGTGATGCGTGCTGACTCCGGAAAAGCGGCTCTCGATATCGTCCGCCAACTCTACTTGCGTAATGAAACTATCGCGCTGTTCCTGTCGGATCAACGCATGCCGGGGATGACGGGAGTGGAGTTCCTGGAACAGGCAAAGGCAATCTATCCGGATGCGCGAAGAGTATTGCTGACCGCCTATTCTGACACCGAGGCGGCGATCAATTCGATTAACAAGGTCCAGGTGAATCATTACCTGCTTAAGCCGTGGGACCCGCCTGAGCAGAATCTTTACCCGGTGCTCGATGATCTGCTGGAGGATTGGCAAGCGGGGTTTCGCCCACCTTTTGAAGGTGTGCGGGTTGTCGGCGCCAGATGGTCACCACAAACACATGCGATTAAGGATTTCTTGGCGCGTAACCACGTCCCCTACAGTTGGATCGACGTTGAAGCGGTGGATCATGACCAGGATGCGCAACGTCTACTGGCAACGCTGGGTTCCGTTGAGGCTTCTGAACTGCCGGCGGTGATCCTACCAGATGGGTCGCACATAAACCGGCCGACGCCAGGTGAACTCGCGGGTAAGCTTGGCTTGCAAACACGCGCGGAGAGCGAGTTTTGTGACTTCCTGATTATCGGTGGCGGTCCAGGTGGTTTGGCCGCCGCAGTGTACGGCGCATCCGAAGGGCTTCGGACGGTGCTGATCGAGCGCGAAGCTCCGGGTGGGCAGGCAGGTCTGAGTTCACGAATCGAGAACTACCTCGGCTTCCCGGCAGGCTTGAGCGGATCGGACTTGGCAAGGCGAGCGGTTACACAAGCGCGCCGCTTCGGTGTGCAGATTCTCTCGCCCCAAGAAGCGCTCGAACTCAGAGTCGAGGGGCCGTATCGAATTGTCAAGCTCGCTGACGGAGCCGAAATTTCGTGTCACGCGCTACTCATCGCAACGGGGGTTCAATGGAGAACCCTCGAAGCGCCGGGTGTCGACCGGTTACACGGGGCGGGCATCTATTACGGCGCGGCGATCACAGAAGCGATCTCATGCAAGGATGAAACGGTCTTTGTTGTCGGTGGCGCAAACTCGGCGGGACAGGCGGCGATGCACTTCTCAAAGTACGCCCGTGAAGTCATCATGCTGGTACGCGGCGGGTCGCTGGCGCAAACGATGTCGCAGTACCTGATCGATCAGATCGCGCAGACTCCAAACATTCGCGTGGAGACACGGACGCAGGTGGTTGAAGCGCATGGGCTGGAGCGCCTTGAAGCGATCTCGATCTCGTGCGGGCATTCGGGAAGCGTTGAACGCACGCCTGCGACATCGATGTTCATTTTCATCGGAGCGCAGCCTAAAACAGATTGGCTCGAAGGTGTTATAGAGCGGGATTCGCGAGGTTTTCTGGTAACGGGCGTTGACGTTGTCTCCGACGGCCGTCGGCCGAAGAGCTGGAATCTCGACCGTGACCCATATTTGCTCGAGACCAACGTTCCTGGAGTATTTGCTATCGGCGATGTGCGGCACGGTTCTGTCAAGC
>DASQLD010000453.1:0-3398 GCA_035630195.1 Bryobacteraceae bacterium | reverse complement strand
TGAAAGCTCTCCGCTCCAGGCTGCATCGTGTAGCGCAGTACCACCTAAGGCGTCGCGCTCACTCGCCGAGGCGCCTGCCGAAAGCAGCGCGCGCACTCTATCGATATCGCCTGCACGAACGGCCGTGTGCAGGTCGCTTGCAGCACAAGGAAGGGCTAGGGTCAGGATCGCAAGTACGCCGTATCCCAGCTGCATACGCTAAGCGTAACTCACTGATGATGCATCGGATTGTAAACGTTATTGCAACCGTCTTTCGCTACCAACTTACGTTTAGAACAAGCTTTACGAAGCGTGGCAGATTCCGCTGAACAACATCGAGCTTCCCGAAATTCGCGCTGGTCACATCCACGGACGAGATGCGCGAGAACCAGGGATGATTGAACGCATTCACCATCTCCATGCGGAACTGAGCCCGCACCGTTTCGGTGATGGCGAAGTACTTCGACACGGAGGCATCCAGGTTTTGATAACCCGGCACGCGCACATTGCTGAACCGCGTTGGGAAGTCGCGCAAAGTGAATTGCTCTTGCGCCCGAACCAGACTTCCCGTAGCCGGGTCCGTCCACAACGAAGTGTTTATGAGTAGACCCTGACTCTTCTGCTCGTCGGTCGGTCGCGCGTCGCCCGCCGCCGCTTGCTTCGCGTTGGGATAATCTATCGCCCATCCGCTCTGAAGTCCCAAGTTCCAGTTGAGTTGCCAGCCGCCAAACGCCATCTCCGCGAATTTAGGTAAGTCGGAGCCGTATGCCTTGCCCTTTCCCACGGGAATCTCGAGAACGCCTGCGAAGGAGAACTTATGCGGCACATCGGTTTCCTGCGCCGATCGCTTTTCAAGGACGGTTGCATCGACATCGTTCAGATTCAAATCCTGGGCATTCAACATGGTCACTTCCTCTGTCGTTTTGCTGTACACATAACTCGCGACAAAAGTGAAGCCTTGCGAAAAGCGTTTTGTCAGCCTCGTTTGCAGTCCCTTATACTGCTGTTTGCCAATCGGAAGATTTTGCAGCGCAAGACTCGAAAACTGCGGGTAGGGTACGAGCAAGAGCTGCCGGGGGATGGTGGCTCCGTTCAGGGTGGCGTTATTCGGAATCAAGCCTTGCATCGGGTTTGGAACGCGTTCGTTGTACCAGGCTGTATCGATAGCGCCCGCGGCGGTACGCCTACCCAACACGTTCGCAGGCAGGACATTGACGTTATTCTGCGCCGTATCGCGGATCGGCAATCTTCGCGTTTCGTTGCCCACGAATCCAACTTCCGCGAGAATGTTGCCCGGAAGCTCTCGTTGCACATCGACTGAATACTGATGCGAGAACGGAAGCGTTCGATCAAAGTAGTTCACTGACAGACCTTGACCAAGGAAGCTAGCTGGTCCCTCACTCGTCCCGACAGGCAGGAGCAACTGCTGACCGGGCAAGTTAATAAAGGCATTGGTGAGATCCACCGCCGGCTTTAAATTGCCATCGGTTGACACGATCGCGTTGCTTCGTTGACTGAAGCCGAGGGATGCGCCGCTCTCATTCTGGCCGAGGTAGTACAACCCATAGCCGCCGCGAATGACCCACCTGTCTCCCAGACGGTAGGCCGCGCCGATTCTAGGTTGAAAGTTATTCCGATCCGGGCGGAACGCGCCTCGCGCTTGTCCACCGATGGCGGCGAACGACGGAATACCTTTCAAGTCGATGCCCTGAGCAGCGGCATCAATCGGACTTGGCGCATTGAAGTCGAAGGCGCTTAATTGACGGTCGTACCGCTCTACGAGAGGTGTCTCGTAGTCCCAGCGCAATCCCGCATTCAACGTCAACTTTGGTGATACCTTCCAGTCGTCCTGTAGAAACAACGCGTAATAATGGCTCCGGTACGCAGGGTCGATGTTCCGATCCACGTAGGCCGAGCTCGGATAACCGAGCAGGAAGGTGGCAATCTCATTTCCACTGGCGGCGTCGGCTTGGAGCGCACGCTCCTGTGTCCAGTTCTTGTCGAAGCGGTAAATACCAGTAGCTGCTCCGGGATTATTCGTGTTGTCGTTATAGCGACGGAATTCTGATCCGAACTTCAACGTATGAGCGCCCACGATGACATTCATATTTGGCTGGAGGCTGTATGTATCGGTTGGTGATGAGTTCAAGACGGAATTACCCGAACCGATTGACTGATATGCGGTGGAACCGAAGTCGAAGCGCGGAAACTGAAAGCGGGTGAACTGCGATACCAGCGACGGTGAAAAACCCAGCTCCGTTGGATTGAAATCGGCCCCAAACGAATTGCCTCCTTGCGTCTCCCAACGAATGAGTCCACCGCGCAGGTTGAATGTCATCTGCGGCGAAATAATAGCAGTCCAATCCGAAATCCAGTTGCGAGCGGTCCGAATCAAGGGTGCATTTCCGGTAGGCTCAGCGGCATTGGAACCATCCCAAACTAACGCGCGGTATTCGGAGAATGGACTCTGACTATAGCGAAAGTACACTGTATTTCGATCAGTAACTTTATAATCCAGCCGGCCGTTCCAGTGATCCATGTCTGCAACCCAACGCGACGGATAAATGTAATTATTGATTTTCGCTGGCCCGTCACCAGCCGCATTTGGCGCGGGATAGTACGACAGCACACGCGCCGCAACCGGGCTGATCCGGTTCGCCGGAATTCGATTTCCTGGAAAAGGTGTCCGATTACCGGCAGTGTCGGTGGTAAGCGGATCGAAGATCGTGACAGCTTGGCCTTGCGCATTCCGGAGATCTGAAAAATCGCCAGCGCGCCAGTTCATGAGAGGGAAGTTAGCGCTGCCAGGGTCTGCCGACCGCTGGCGCATGCCTTCATAGGAAATGAGCCAAAACAGACGGTTCCGACCATCGAGCACCTTCGGCAACATCACGGGACCACTCGCTTGAAACCCGAACGTATTGATGTTCATGGGCGGCTTCGGGGTTCCTACACGATTCAACTCGCTTTGGTTGGCGTTCAATTCTTCCACCTGAAAAAATTCGAACACGTTGCCGTGAAACGCATTGCCCCCAGACTTTGTGACGATCGTCACGATGCCGCCACCCGTCCTCCCATATTGGGAGTCGTAGGTGTTCGTAAGCACCTTAAACTCCTGGACAGACTCCATGGTGGGAACGCCAACAACAGTGCGATTTCCGCGAACATTGCTGATGCCGTCGAGTAGGACTTCGTTGTCTCCCCGCTTGCCACCATTGATCGAGAACCCCGTCGTTCCACCAATGTCGAACGACCGCAGGTAGCGCCAATCGCCCGTCTTCACTACACCCGGCATCGCCCACGCGATCTGAAACGGATTCCGTCCCTGGGTCGGCAAGTTCGAAATCATCTGGTTTGAAATTACCTGGCCACGTGATGCGCTTTCGGTTTGAAGCAGAGAAACGTCTGCATCCACGGTG
>DASQLD010000452.1:0-8366 GCA_035630195.1 Bryobacteraceae bacterium | reverse complement strand
AGGAGGCGCTTCCGCAGATCGCCCGGCAGCTTAGGGTTCGTTGGGCTGTCGAGGGCGCGACCGGATTCGAGCGCGGCCAAGTGTTTCTGAAAGTTCGCCTGGTGGATGGGGCGTCGGACCAGAAGGTCTGGGCCGATGTATTTACTACATCTGTAGATTATCTGTCTTCGATGCAGACGCGAGCGGCGAAGGAGATTTTGGTAGCGCTAAGGGGATTCGAACCCCTATTTAAGCCTTGAGAGGGCTCCGTCCTAACCCTTAGACGATAGCGCCACAGACACCTTAGTATAACAAACCGCTTGTCAGCGAGGCTTTACCTTCAGCCTTATGGATTGGGGCGCGGCGAAGCTGGTTTCGAGAGGAGATCGCGTCTCGACCTTCGCCGCTACGAAGATCTCCTGCTCCACGGGGGAGGCGCTGTCCAATGCCTCGATCGTGAAGGTGCGCTTCGTCTCGTCTTCGTTGATTAGTACGCCATTGAGGCCGACGTCGAGAACGCGGACTCGTGGGGGAAGATTGCGGATTTCGACCGGGACACGGCCGGCGAAGCCGTTCTGACGCGTGATGCTGACGGCCACTTCGGCTGTACCGCCGGGTTGAAGGACGATCTCCTTTGTTTCGGAGACCATTACGACATCCGGTTTGGGCATCAGGGCAATGAACTTCAGACGGTCCTCGGGGTTGGCATAACGGGTAACGGAGCCGGCTCGGCCAGCGACTTTGAGCGGCGTCGCGGTTTCTAGCTGGGCGTCGGCGCTGGCGGACAGCAGGACGGTTGTGGATGCCTGGCCGGGTTGAATGACTGCCTTTGTCGCCTGCAAACCTGCAGGAAGGTCTTCGACCGTGACGTCGATGGGCGCGTCAAGGCCATCGAGGCGCAGGGCCATCACGGTCACGGGCACGGAGCCGCCGGCAGGGATATTGGGATTCTTCGGAGTTACGGCGAGTTTGAAGTCCCCACGCGGCGGGCGAATGTTGAGGCGGTAAGAGTGTTCTTCGCTGCCGGCTCCTCGAACATCGCGGATGCGAACCATGTATTCCCCATCGGCCGGGGCCGTGAAATCGAGCTTCGAATCTTTGCCGAAGCCGGGACCGCCATCGTCGTTATGCGCTTGTGGGCGAACCAGCGGCAGACCGTTTCGGGTGAACTGGGCGCCGGCAGGGTGTATCTGAACCTTATGGATCGCCTGCTCGAGGTGGTGCGCTTCGCCGCTTGTCCCTAGATAGCTGATGCGCTGGCCGCCGAAGTTCTCGAAGATAGTATCATCGTCCGGGGATCGCGGCATTTCGAGGATGCGAACGATCTCGTTGCCGGCCATCATGTAATCGCCTACGGCTAATCCGGTTGGCGATGTGAGCCGGAGGTTGCGTCCGAACGAATCGTGGTCGCGCAGCGTTATGAACGTTTCGAGGACGGCGCGAACGGTAGCCACTTCGATCGGTTTGCCGTCGGCGGTGAGGACATCGATCTCGGAATCGAGTTGAGACCCGAAGCGCTGCGCCTGTACTTCGAAGACGAGCTTCTGGCCTTTTGTCGCACGGAACTTGAAGAAGTGCTCTGCTTTGGGGGTTGCCAGCTTGCCATTGATGGTTGAGGGAATCGTGACCGCTTGCGCAGGCTTTGCTCCAGTCGCCATTACTTCCGGGTCCTGACCTACAGCCAGCGCCACTTCGTTGAATGCTCCTTTTGGACGGACGTGAACCAGATTGGGCTCAATGGCTGAGGGTTCGCCTTTGACGGCTAGTTTCGATACACCGCGCAGGTCTATGTCGGAGGTGGAGCCAGTTCGCAAACCAAGGGGGAAGGCACTGGTGGCGTACGTGAACTTGCCCGCTTTCAGCCGGTAGATGTGACTCGCGCGTCCGCTTTGCTGGTAATCGGTGATGCGGACGAAGTATGTTCCGGCTTCGGGAAACTTGATGGAATGGATTGGCTCGGCGCCGAACTCCTTCAATACGGATTGATCCTCGCGGAGAATGGAGACTACCGGTTGCAGCGTGGAGCCGATGGACATTGCGCCGTTTTCGAAGACGAGTTCCTCGCCTGCTTTGACTTTGATCTTGAAATGATCGACATCTCCAGCTTTGCCGATGTCTCCCGAAATGACTGCTGGAAGGAAGGTCTCAACTGCACTGTCGGGAGAGTCATTCGGTTCGCGATCCGGGCTTTCACCCCAATAGGGCTCGAGGAGGAATTTGCCTTCGGGACTCGTGCCGAGCGGTGTTTGCAGACGGAATCCAACGACGCCAATGTTCGCTTCCGGGTCGACATCGAGCTCGACGGTGACCTGGTTGCGCGGCGGCAAGGGTCCGAGATCGATGGTGGACGGAGTACCGTTTGAGCCGAGCCGAATATCGGGCAGGTCGGGCAGTTCTTTCACCCGAAGAATACGACCTTTGATTCCCGGCTGGTCGAAGAGGATGGCATGGGCCTTGGCGAGGTTGAGCCCTTCGACTGTAAGTTCCACCGTTGTTCCGCGCGATACGCCGCGCGGCGAAACCACGGTGATGGTGGGAGGTGTCGTGCGATTGCCGGTGGGATGTGTCTCGTCACCCAGTATCGCGGCGGCGAGAAACGGGATTAATAAAAATGGCTTTCTCATGACTACCTCGCGTTGAAGATGGTGAGCGACCCGTCATAGCGGCCTGCGGCAAACGTCCGGCTGTCGGGGGCAAACTCCAGTCCATTGACCCAGTCGGATTGTTGCGCGATGGTTTTGATTTCCGCGAGCTCGGGGACTTTGAAAACTTTGATGGTCTTGTCTGCGGAGGCGGAGACGAGTGTCGATCCATCGGGGGCCCAAGCGAGCTTGAGGATCGCGTCTTCATGCGCGATTTGCGACTGGAGGAGACGACCGCTTTTGGCTTCGAGCGCCCAGACTCGAATGGTTTTGTCGAGGCCTGCGGCGGCGACCATTTTGCCGGTTGGGTCAATTGCCAGCGTGTTGATTCCGTCGGTCGGCTCGCCGAGAGTGAACAGCCGCTCGCCCGTGGCAGCGTCCCAGATCTTGATGGTACGGTCGGCGGCTCCGGATATGAGTCTGGCTCCGTCGGGTGTAAAGGCGAGCGCATAGATGGCGTCGATGTGATCCTTCAGCGTGCGGAGTTCTTTGCCTGAGCTGGCTTCCCATATCTTGACGAACTTGTCATAGCTACAGGTGGCTAGCGATTTTCCATCGGGCGAGAAGGCGACGGAGTAGATCGTGTCGGAATGGCCGGCGATGGTTGCGGTTGCGGCTCGAGAGGCGACGTCCCAGATTTTGACTTCGCCTTTTCGACCTGCGACACCGCCGGCAGCGGCAAGAAGGAGCCCGTCCTTGCTGAAGGACAGCGAACGAACTGTCTCGGCGTGCCCGGTGAGAGTCGCAAGCGGCTTTTGTGATGCGGCGTCAAGGAGAGTCACCTCTTTGTAGCCGCCCACCGCGATCACTTTGCCATCGGGCGAATAGGCAAGAGAGAAGATTTGCGGTTTGGTTGCGCTGTAGAGCGACGCCGTGATTACGAGAAGAAGCGCTGCGGTTTTCATGTCAGTGATTGAACATGAACTCTTTGCTGGTGAGCATGGCCCACGCCATGTCTTCGAGTGCTTGCCGGCGAGCATCGCGCTGTTGATCTTGTGTGCCTTTGATCGTTCGGGCGTCGGCGAGAGCTTGGCCTAGCTGCTGCTTCTCCGCGTCTGTGGGATAGCGAGAGAAGGCGGATAGCGTGAGGTGCTCAATGATGCGGCTGTCGGATAACCCTAAACGCAATAGAAGCGCGATGTAGCCTTCGGGATTACTGAGCTTCTTGTTGAGCGTTTCGCCGTTGATGATGTGCAAGGCCTGACCGATGCTGGGATCGCTCGACCGCTCGGATGCGTCACAGATCGCGCGTTGAGGGCGACCGAAGACGGTGAGGAACTGGGAGGCGACTTGCGAATCCGGTAATTGGAGCGCTCTTGTTCCGGCGGGAAAGCCGGAGAATGCGGTGGGAACACCGAGCACTTGCGAGGTCGCGTCTAAGAGCACTTCGGCGGGCAGGCGGCGGATTACGTACTTCGAGTAGTAACGGTTGTCATCGCTGTTAGTGGTATTGGCGTCGGCGGAGCGTTGATAGGCGGCTGAGTTCATGATGACGCGGATCAGCCGCTTCACATCGAACTTGTTGTCGACGAAGTCCTTGGTTGCGGCGGCGAATAGTTCTTCGTTCGAAGCAGGGTTGGTCGCGCGAACGTCGTCAATCGGATCAGACAGTCCCTTGCCCATGATGTTTCCCCACACACGATTGACGATGTTGCGGGCGAACATTTCGTTGTTTGGACTGGTGAGCCACTTGGCGAAGTGTGCGCGCCGATCGGATTGGACATCGAGTGACATCGAGTCGCCGTCGAGTGGCGTTGGCTGCATAGGACGCAGGAGACGGGGGTGGTTGATGTCGCCAGAAGTTTTCGCGAAGACGATGGAGTCGGCGGGATCATCACCGTTCTTGACGCCGACGCGTGAGAACAGATTCGCCATCTGGTAGTACTGCTTCTGGGTCCACTTTTCGAGAGGGTGATTGTGACAACGGGCGCATGTCAAACGCTGGCCGAGAAATGCCTGCGTAACGTTCTCCGTGAGTTCGATCGGGTCCTTGTGAAGGACGTAGTAGTTCAACGCGCCATTCTGCCGAGTGCTGCCCGCGCTAATAAAGATGTCGTTCGCGAACTGATCCCAGGGCTTGTTTTCTTCGACGCTGTCGCGAATCCAATTGTAGAAGTCGCGCGTGGCGGTGGGGCGGAGTTTCTTGCTCGATACGAGAAGCAAGTCTGATAGCTTGTACGCCCAATAGTCGACGTACTCTTCGCGTTGGAGAAGTTGATCAATCAGCTTGGCGCGTTTGTCGGGCGATTTGTCGGCGAGGAACTGTTCGACTTCTTCCGCGGTCGGGAGAATGCCTGCGGCATCGAGGAAGGCACGACGAATGAACGTGGAGTCCGAGACGTCACCGGAAGGTTGAACGTTGAGGCTCTTCAGCTTCGCTAGGACGAAGTTGTCGATATAATTCTTCGGCTGAAACTTCGAATATGCTTCCGCAGGAACATTGTTCGGGTACGGCGACGTCATAGTGGCGTAGAGAACACGACTGGAGTACCAGAGAGTGACAGCCGCTTCTCCGGAGCCGCCGATTTTTACGCGGCCGTTGTCATCGACGGTTGCGACGCCTTCGTTATTTGAGTTGTACTTGACCCAGCGTGTCACGTCCGCAGTGCTGTTGTCGGAGTAGCGCGCGATTACTTTGAGCTGCGCTTCGTCTCCAATTTTTAGAGTGGCCTGTTTGGGCTGGACCGAGAGCGAGACTACTTCCTTATCGCTGGCTACCGGCGGGGGTGTTCCGGCGGCGATCCACTCGGAGATGATTTTGTATTCGAGGGAATTTGGCTTGAAGCGGAGACCGCCTCCGTGGCCAGTCTGCATGGTGGCTTTCCGGAGAATGAGGCTGGCGGCGGGCTCGGCCAAGTTGATGCGGCGGCCGAGGGATTGACGCGTGAGCACGTCATAGTCGAGTTCCGGGTCGTAGCCGCGGAGTGTGAGTTTGAAGCCGCCTTTGCCCGCGAGCGCTCCATGGCATGCGCCTTGGTTGCAGCCTGCTTTGGTCAGGACTGGCATCACGTGATTGCGGAATGACCAGCCTTCGGCGGGCGCTGACATTTCTTGTGCGAACGCGGTGAGCGCTAGTAGCGAGAAACAGACTACTGGACGAATCATGAGAATAGTTCTTCGATGGGTTCGACGCCGCGGTCAACGAGCGGGATAGGCCGGCCCTGGGAGCCGGGCAGCTCGGCGTGGAGATCGATTCCCAAACCTTTATAGATAGTTGCGGCCACCTCTGCGGGATTGGTCGGACGGTCCTTTGGCGCGCCACCGATTTCATCGGATGCGCCGACGATTGTGCCGCCCTTCATGGGTCCGCCACCCATGAGGATGCTCCAGCATTGCGGCCAGTGATCACGGCCGCCGGCGGGGTTTACTTTCGGGGTACGGCCGAATTCTCCGAAGGCTACGACCATGGTGTTGCTGAGTAAGCCGCGCTGGCTGAGGTCTTCTAGGAGCGAACTGTAGGCCATGTCGAACATGGGCCCGACGAGGTCGCGGTAGCAGGAGATCGGACTAAAGGGCTTCGAGCCATGGATGTCCCAGGTGATTTCGTCGAAGACCGTTTCGAACATGTTGATGGTGACGAAACGGACGCCCGCTTCTACGAGACGGCGGGCGAGGAGACAGCTTTGGCCGAAACGATTGACGCCGTATTTTTCGCGGACAGCGTCGGGCTCGCGGTGCAGCTCAAAGGCGTCACGGGCCTTCTGCGACGACATGAGCGTGTATGCCTGCTGGAAGGTGGAATCGAGCAGTCGCGCGTCTTGCGAAGTTTCAAACATGCTGACGGACTTGTCGACCATGCTGCGCCAATTCTTGCGGCGATCGACGCGAAGAGCGTTAAGGTAATCTGGCGGCAGCATGTCGGGCACGCGGAAGTTCGGATCAGACGGATCAGCGTTGAGGACAAAGGGATCGAAGCTCTTTCCGAGATAGCCGGCGTTCTGACCGTGCGGCATGTTTCCGCCGGTGTTGCCGATAGGACGCGGGAGGAGCACGTGGGGCGGCACGTCCCCCTTCGGACCCTTGAGCTTGCCGACGACGCAGCCGATGTGGGGATGCTCGATTCCGCCCTGGAAAATGCGGCCGGTCTGCATCATTTGATGGCCGGTATCGTGGACGGCGGCGGCTGTATGGTACATGCTACGCACGATGGAGTACTTATCCGCGTGCTTTGCCATGCGGGGGAAGTTTTCCGAAATCTCGATACCGGGCACGTTGGTCTTGATCGGCTTATAGGGACCGCGGATTTCGGCGGGCGAGTCCGGCTTCATGTCCCATGTGTCGAGCTGAGAGGGTCCGCCGACGAGCATCAACATGATGCAGTTGACGTCCTTTTTGCCGTCGACGACGCCTTGCGCCTTGAGGTTGAAAAGGGAGTTCAGTGAGAGGCCGAGCGCGGAGAGAGAGCCGGCGTGGAGGAAATCACGGCGCCGGAGTCCATCACAGAACTCAACGGGACGGTCAGCGTCTAGACGTAGCATGGCTTTTTACTTGCATCTATGGTATCTCCAATTCGAGTACCAGTGGCTCGACGCTGTCCGAGAGGCAGGCCCGGATCTGAGCTTCGTCAAAGAGAGCGCCTTCCCCGACGAGGAACTCGCAACCGTATTCTTGTCGAAAGAGTTCCTCTCCGAGTGTGGCGCGCTCTTCGTCGAGAAAATCTTCCGGAATGCGCGGGCACTCTTCGGCGGTCGCCTGGATGCACAACCACGGGCGCTCACTTGCCCATTCGCGATAGAAGAACCCGGTTTTGCCATTTGGGGTGCTCATGAGCCAGAGTGCGCCGCCACCGACGGCCAGCATGGGACGGAGCGCATGGTACATGTCATCGGAGACTCGGAAAGCTTCGTCGATGATGAGCAGGCCGACGTCAGAGAAGCCGCGGATGGTGCTTCGTTTTCCGGCAGGCCGACGATGCGTGATCCGTTCGGAAGGAGAAGGGAGCATGCGTTTTCGCCGTCACTCCGGACACGGAACCCGAGCTTGGCTACTGATTTGCGCGCTTTGCGAAGAAATTCACCACTTTGGCGCTCGCTTGGACTAGCGACGAGAACGAGGCTCTCGGGATGAAAGAGGGCGTAGTGAACCGCTTTGATCGCGCAGGTTGTGGATTTGCCTTACTGGGCGGTGTCGAGGAAGAACGGATCAGCTGATTCAGCGTGTTTCGAGTCTCAGGATCAATTTGCACAGAAAGTGCTACACGGGCCATGCTTCCAGTGTACAGGAAGTCTTATTAATATAAATAACTATCTGGACGATGTACTAGCGGTGACGCTCGTCACGGCACGGCAACGATTACGATGCGTATAGCCATCATGGCGTGCCAGCAGCGCACATCTGCTCAGTATGGGGGTTGGACAGTGGTGCAGACGTGCGGGGGTCCACTGTACGAGGGTTCAGTTCAAGGGACTGGCAATACATCTTCGATCAGCTCGACCTTTTCAGGGGGCGTGATGTAATCGTGATCGGCAGGAATAAAGACCCCGTCTATGCGTTCGCCTTCGACGTGACTCTAGGAGGAAAGAACAATATCGGAACAATTGATCTAACCGTATATCTTGGCTGATATCAATGATGACGTGGCCTACGTCGTCATTGTCGATGCGACCTAGTACATCGTCCAGATAGTTATTTATATTAATAAAGACTTCCTGTACACTGGAAGCATGGCCCGTGTAGCACTTTCTGTGCAAATTGATCCTGAGACTCGAAACACGCTGAATCAGCTGATCCGTTCTTCCTCGACAC
>DASQLD010000451.1:0-16569 GCA_035630195.1 Bryobacteraceae bacterium | reverse complement strand
CAAGTACCTTCTCGGGAGTAGGAACGCTGGCCGACGCAGGCAGGTGATCGACGATCTCGGTGAGGAAATGAGGCTCCGTAGTGTACTCGCGGATTTTCGCCGTGTATCCGGCGTCGAGCGCTTGTTGCGCGAATGCCGCATCTTCGAAGACAAAGAAGACAAATAACCAGGTGATCGACCGCATAAAGGTGATCTGGTTATGATACGTCGATTCTTATGCGCTTACGATCGGATCGGCCTTCGTGAGTTCACCGGCCTCTTCGCGATGAGGTTCTTCAAGATATCCAGCAAGCTGTGCCCACAACCAGAAGAACGCTGTCGATGCGCTCAGGAAACCGGCGACGATTCCAATACTGCGGGGATCGTAGTGCAGGGTCGCTACACTCGCAACCGCCAGCGAAGCCATCATCGTAGAATTCGACATTGCGTCGATTGTCGTAAAAACCCGGCCTCTATACTGGTCCGGCACATGAGTCAGGAGCATCGTTCGATTCAGAACGTTGTTGCACCCCATGGCCACACGCGACAGCGTAATGAAGAAAAGAGCGTTCCACAAATTGCCGATGCTGAACAGAACGTACGATCCACCGTGTATCAGGAAGCCGATCCAGACCGCGTGCTTATACATCTCGAATGTCAGCCGCTTGCCCATCCAGTGACCGAGCAGACCGCCGATGACAAGCCCGATTCCGGCGAAGCCCCAGATGAGTCCAATACCGGCGGCCCCGCGATTGAAGACGACTTCTCCGAATAGTGTGAATAGAATCTGAGCAGCCCCGCCTCCGGTTGCCCAACCCACGCCCGCCATTCCGATCGCCAAAACAAGCGGAGTCTTGCGAAGGTAGCCGAGGCTCTCGTTAAACTCATCCCAAAACTGTTGACCGCGCGCCGTAGTGCGCTCCGAAGCAGTGCGCGCCGCTCGAAAGTGTCCGGTCGCAGACCGCAGTTTCCATATCGCAAACGCGCTAAACAGAAACGACATTGCGTTTGCAACGAAGGCCCATTCATAACCGAACTGCATCGTACTCACACCACCCAGCATTGTTCCGATCGATAGAGTAAGCCACTGTGTCGTCTGCGTCAGCGCATTTGCCGTGTGCAATTCCTCTGGATCGGTAATTCGGGGAAGAATGGCGGAACGTCCGCTGGTGAAGAACGGCGAAGCAAACATCAGCAGCCCGCTGAGAAGATATAGCAGCCACTGCTCCCGGTGCGTCAGGACAAGTATGAACAGGCCGGCGACTACCGCGCGCATCAGATCGCTGGCGATCATCACGCGTTTCCGGTCCAGCCGGTCCAGCGCTACTCCCGCAATCGGGGCCGCGATGATCGCCGAGAGTGTCCGCGCAATCATCACCCCGCCGACAGCCGCGCCTGTGCCCGTCACATGAAGCGCCAGACTCAACACCGCAATGCTGTTGAAGTGATCACCGACTTCGCTGACGATTTGACCCAACCACGTATAGCGGTAGTTGCGGTTATCGCGGAGCAGGTTCCAGAAAGAAACCATCTCCTTCGAGAGTAACGTGTCAGGTGATGTGGCCTGATCGGTTACAACCAAAGTATGGATGAAACTCCATTTATCGCTTTGATGGATGACGATGGCGCGAAACGATTCGTCAATATCCGGCAGATCGTCATGCTCGAGGCAATCGATCACGGCATTTCTCTCGCGATGTCGGATGGATCGAAAATTACGGTGGCAGGCCGCGGCGCTGCACAGGTTCTGAAGTTAATCGTGAATCACAGCATGGCTCCCGACGGGACGCCACTGCGGGGCTTGATCAAGGACACCGACGATATGGACGGTCCGACTCAGTAGCAAAGCGACATTGACAAAAAGTAAAGTAACCTTGACATTTCGGTTCGTTTCGTCGTACGCTCTTTTCATGAGCGACAAGTCTGGCTGGCCTGCTCGAGCGTTATCGCTCTATATCGTCTCGCGGCGCTACTGATGAAGAACGATCTTCGCGTTCTGCGTGCGCGACACAATCTTTCACAAGCCGACCTGGCCGAGAAGTTAGGCGTTTCTCGACAGACCGTGAACGCGATCGAGACCGGGCGCTACGATCCCAGCCTGCCCCTTGCGTTCAAACTGGCGGAAGTGTTCAACACTCGCATCGAAGAGATCTTCATGTATTCTCATGATGGACAATGAAGAGCGTGATGCGACTTGCTACAGCTTTGCTATTCCTGACGACCGCCGCTCTGGCTCAGACTCCAAAACTGATCGATGCGCATGTCCACCACAATGGCGAGGTCGCCTTTCTCGAGAAGTTAATGGTGAAGCTGGAGAAGCTCGATGCCATGGCGTTCCTGCTCACCAAGCCGCAGCATCTCAAACAGGCTGCTGATTTCATTGCCAAGCACCCCAATCGTCTTGTCGGGTTCGGAGATATCGCCCTCGACGATCCGAAGGTGCTTGACCAGATCGATCAGTTTCACAAGGCTGGCTTTCGCGGGCTAGGAGAAATCAGCCGGACCCTAAAACGGTACGACGATCCGAGTTACACACCAATCTATGATCGTGCGGCTAAGTACGGAATGATGCTCCTGTTTCACACAGGCATCGTCAATCGCACTCGACCCGAAATTGCGGAAGATGTCAGCGTGGATCGGTTGCGCGTGACACTCTTAGACAATATCGCCCGGCGTTATCCTACCGTCAACATAATTGGCGCCCATCTCGGAAACCCCGATTATGCGTGGGCCGGGGAATTGGCGCGATGGCATCCGAATCTTTTTTTCGATCTGTCCGGTTCGACGCTCGCGAAAAAGCAGGAAGACTTCGGCTTCTTCAAGACGATTTTCTGGTGGTCCAGTATTGTCAGCCCACATTCACCGAAGGCTCAGGCGAGCGCTTTTGAGAAAATCGTCTTTGCGTCAGACATCTTCGGCGGTGAGCTCGAAGAACTCGACCGGTCACTTGACCTGTACCGCCGAATGCTAAAAGCGAATGGTGTATCCGAAGAGGCGCAGGCGAACATTTTCGGCGGAACACTCTGGCGTCTCGTGAATAAGAAGTAGCCCTATAGTTTGAACCGGCAGACGAGTCCAACGTCGTCGCAGTACCACATCCAGCCGTCCCAAATCGTCATGCCGTGGGGGAGTGGATCGCTCTCGCCGAGTTGGATCTTTTCGACCATCGCTCCAGTGTCGGGATCGTGCTTGAAGAACGCGTTTAGGTTCGAGTCGGTTACCCAGAGATATTTGCCTTCCCACCCGATACCGTGGGGGCGATTCCCAGCAGTAGGAAACTTCATTTCCACGACCCACTTCTTCGGATCCATTTTGTACACTTCACGAGATGGTGGAACAGCGAACCAGAGTTTGCCGTCTCGCCATTCCTGCCCGTGAGCGCCCGTGCCGAGGGGAATTCCTTGGGGTTTGGCGGGCGCGGCGGGCTTGGGCGTCGATGGGGCTGGCGGACGCTGCCGCATATCTTGTGGAACCGGGCTGGAACGTTGGGCAGGGTCGCCGACCATTTGGTAAATCACCCCAGCGCCCGGAGTGAAATGCCGTTCGATTCCTTTGCCCGTGTTTGCGTCACAGCGAACAATCTCCCGGCTGTAGGTCGACCCGATCCATAGCGCCTCGCCATCGTGCGTAATGCCGCTCGAGCTCACAGTCTCCGTCTCAAACCCGCGCAAAACCTTGCCCTTGTAATCGGTTAGGTACGCCTTGTTGCCGGCGCCTTGATCCATGATCCACAAGCCGTCGCTTGTAGCCTGCAGCCCGTTGGGTTGCGGACCGGGCGATTTGAAGACTATTTCAACCTTCCCTGCCTTGCGGACCGGTATTCGCTTCAGATCAACCGTTGCCATTGCCGGAGCGGCCAGTGCCAGACCGACGAAGTCTCTACGTTGCATGCAGATATAGTATTCCGTTTTGCACGCTCGTAGAGATGTGTGTTAAAACCAGACACGCTGACTCTTACTGTATGAACCGCATACCGAATGATGTCCTGTTGAGGACTGCCGTGCTTTGCGCGGTCTTGCTCGCCGTCGGACTTATATGGCGAGAGGCCCTATTGACTGGCGAGATTCCGATCACCATTCCGGGAGTTACTACGTCTCCCGGCGGCGCTTCGGTGCTACCCACGCTGCATCATCCTTTCGTTGAACTCGCAAAGTTGGTGGCCGCGTTTCTAGTAGGTCTCTCGATTACGGTGATTCACCGGTATTCCAGGAACGATCCATCGACACTGGGCGCCTCGATGGAGCATGCGCAAGTACTCCTGTGTGTCAGCGGAGCACTGATGATGATCATCATCGGAGACTCGCTCGCTCGCGCGTTCGGCATCGCTGGCGCTGCAAGTATCATCCGCTTCCGCACGCCCGTAGAAGACCCGAAGGACACGATCGTTCTTTTCCTTGTCCTCGGACTTGGAATGGCCTCCGGGTTAGGCGCGTTCGCCGTCGTGGGTCTTGGAACCGCTTTCTTCTCCGGGGTCCTGATCTTCCTATCGGATGCGAATCGACTGAAGAGGATGACGCTTACGTTGGTATCATCGGAGGCGGACTTTCCGAAGCAACACGTCCAGCAGGTGCTGGCTCGTTTTCACGTGCAGTTTGAGACATATGAAGTGATTCACGGAAGTTGTCCCGCAATTAAGTACCTAGTCGTTATCGATCCGAGTTTTCCGATCGAGAGAGCTAGCGAGGCGTTGCAAAGCGGTGACGGCGCGGCCATTCAGTCTGTGTCCTGGGAAGCCGTGAAGAAAAAGAAGGTCTAAGCTGAGCAGCGGTTATCGATGATGCCCAACCTCTCAGCGAGTGTTATTACGTTCCTGGCAATGTGCCTTGCTTGCGTAGCGCAACAGAGTCCAACTACGCAACCGGCGAAGCCCGAGCGTGGGCTTTTCAGCCTTACGAGACAAGCCAAGCGACCATCGATACGAATAGGCAAACAATTCCGCGCCGACTTTCGATTGAGCTTCCAAACCGATTGGCGCGGCTATGAACCGGAGAATTCCTCAGAGGAGCCTCTGTTCGATCTGCACCGGTCCAGGGTAGGTGTGGAAGGTGAGTTCCTAAAGTATTTTGAATACGAGTTCGATTACGAACTCGGCGATACATCGTTCCCTTGGCGCGATGCGTATGTGAACTTCCGTCCGGCCCGCGAGTTTCAAATCCGGGGCGGCAAGTTCAAGATCCCCTTCAGTCTGAACCAATTGCAGGGACCGAACTCACTGGACTTCGTCTATCGATCGCGAATTGGGGCGTTACTTGCTCCGGCCCGCGAGATCGGTGGAGAGATTCACGGTAGAGTGCTCGATCGCGGAATGAGCTACCAAGCCGGAGTGTTTCGGCACGACGGCGAGGTTCCCTACATCAACGACGACACGGAACCTGGTGGAGGGATCACATACGCGGCCCGCCTGACCGGAACGCCGTTGCGCCTCCTCACCATCCCCGGGAGATTCAAGTCCATGACCTTGGGCGCCGCCGCGACAATCAATAATGTCGATGCCGGGATGAAGGGTTTGCGCGGCAGAACTATAGGCTTTGAGACGATTTATCCGCAATCGGGTGCACGTATGTTCGTGAATGGAGAGCGCCGCAGGCTCGGAGCCGAGTTGGAATGGAGTCCTGGACCTCTGTCAGTCGAAGCGGAGTTCGCCGATGTGCGTGAGGAGCGGCGGGGTCAAAGCATTCGGGGTGAAGATCTGCCTGCATTGCTCGAGCGCGGCTGGTACGTAAGCGCGACATACATTGTGACGGGTCAAGCGCATGCGGATCGCCGGGAGCCGAAAGAATACTTCCCAATCCGCGGCATTGGAGCCATTGAACTGGCTACCCGCTACGAACAAATCCGTTTCGCCAGCCGGGGCGGAGTCGGTCCACCGTCACGTAGCACACGCGCTTCGAATGTACTCCCCCAAAGCGATCGCGTATGGACTTGGGGCGTGAATTGGTACCTGAACCGATGGATCAAAGTCCAGGGCAATGTGATTCGAGAGAAGATTGAAGATGTGCAGCGTAGCCCCTCCCCGGGCCGGGACCGATTGTGGACTGGCGTGGTTCGGGTCCAATATACGCTTTAAGAGACGTGATGAAACGCCTGGGTCGGTATCTAGCGATCGTTCTGGTCTGTTGCTTTTCCGTAACGGCGCAAACCGTGGCGGATTTCTACGATGATTCTGTCATCCAGGATTTGTATCTAGACATTCATCCCAATGACTGGAACAATCTCAAACTCAACTTCCAGGACAACACGTACTATCCGGCGGAACTTCAGTGGAAGGACATCCGCATCACTGATATTGGTGTTCGATCCCGCGGGCGTAGCAGCCGCAGTCCGTTGAAGCCAAACCTACGAATCGATTTCGATCGTTACGAAGAGAAGCAAAAGTTCCTCGGTCTCAAATCGACGATGCTGAAGGCGAATAACGCGGACGCTTCGATGATGCGGGAGCGCGTGACGATGAAGCTCTTCGAACGCTTGGAGATGCCGGCGCCGCGCGAGACCTATGCTCGATTGTTCGTTAACGGCGAGTTTTTCGGACTTTACAACCTTGTCGAATCGATCGACAAGAGCTTCCTCGAAAGGGTCTTTCAGGAAGATAGCGGCCATCTATATGAATGGGAGCCCACGCTGGAGGGCTATCGCTTTGAGTATCTGGGCGAAGATCCTGCCTTCTACTCGCCGCTCATGTTTGATCCGCTGACACATGAGAAGGACCCTGATCCACAACCAATAGTTGAAATGGTGCGTGCGGTAAATCAATCATCCGACGCCGAATTCGTCAGTGCTGTCTCACCGTTTATAGATCTTCAGACACTGATCAAGCACGTTGCGGTAGAGGCATACATGGCCGAATACGACGGCGTCCTCGGCGATCATGGCATGAACAACTTTCATGTTTATCGATTCGCAGGCTCATCGAAGCACACGTTCCTGCCGTGGGATAAGGATCTGACCTTCATATTCGTTGAACGCGATCTCTTACAGGGCTCCGAGCAGAATGTTCTTGTGCGCAGATTGTTGAACGTCCCGGAGTATCGCAACCTCTTCTTTGAAACCATTGCGAAAGCGGCTGAGATCATGGGTGGTCCCGGCGGCTTAATGGAAGAAACGATCAATCGCTTCCATTCCCAGATCAAGGATATCGCGCGGGCGGACCCTTACAAGCAGTGTGCCGTGAACGGAGAAATGCGAGTTTGCGGCGCCGCCGAATTCGACGCGGATGTTGAGTACGTCCGATCCTTTGCGCAATCGAGAAAGGGCGTTGTGGAAGAGCAACTGAAGGCGCTGGGATACTCAAGCAACAAATAGGACTTCTTTATTGCTTTCAAACCCCGCGGCGGTGATGTACACATCCGCATCGTGACGCAGACCGGCAGGTACGCGGAATGTCACGGCATAGACTCCGGACAATCCAGCGGCGAGTCCGGCAAAGTGGGGATTTACTTCGATTCCGGCTGCCTTTACGACGACTGGCGCCGTTACTGCAATATTCGGCGGCGATGCTTCGCCCGCCGCGACGCCGGCGGTCACCGCTCCCAGGCCAGTGAGATATGTGGTGATCATCTCTCCAGCCGCGGCAGGTGTTTCCTTCGTAAGTTGTAGCCCGTTCGCGTGAAACATAGCCCCGGCAAAGATCGCTGGGGCGACGCGGCTTATTGCGATCTTGATCGCTGCCGACCCATTCGGGGTGCGGATCGATAGCGTCGCCTCGCCGACCGCATCGAAGGGGAGTTGAAGGTTTAACTGTCGAGCCGATGCCATCAGAATCGGAAGCGGCTGATCATTCAGCAGAACTGACACGCCCAGAGCGGACTTCGGTAACGGGTATTTGGCAGGGGTGAATTCTTCCGGAGAAAACTGTTGACCGAAGATTGTCATCAGCCCTCCACTTGCGAGCATCGGTCCGTAATTGGCGGAATTCACGACCGGCTGACCGGCAAGCAGAGGCTTTGGCGCGATGGAATGACTATCGAGAAGTTGACCGTCGGTGTTAATGGCGTCGAGTTGCAAACGTCCGCCGTTTACGTTGCACGATACGTAGTGGTGTTGCGAAATCGCTACCTGTGCATGGTCCGCTGCCGCGACTTCGTGAAGGTCTGCTCCGCCTCCACCTGTAGTGACGTAAACAGTGCCATCACCGGGCGACGCTACCTTTCCTCCGCGCATTGGAAAGGTGCGCTGATAGCTGTGCTCGTGGCCATTCAGCACCAGCGGGACAAAATACTTGTCGAGAATCGGCGCTATGTATTGCCGCACCATCTCGCATTCCGGCTCGTCCTTATGGAAGCCGACGGAGTACGCCGGATGATGAAGGTAGACCACGCGCCAGAATTTATCTGTCGACTGAAGGTCTTTTTCCAGCCACTCCAGCATCTCCCCTTTACCCTGCGCGGCTTCAGCAAGCGAGTCGTTGGAATCTAGCGAGATGAAATGTACGTTCGACCAATCGTACGAGTAGTACCTGCCGGAGTCGGATCGCGCGACCGTGTCAGTGGGAAGGGAGTGAACGGACTTGTATGGCGCGCAGTGAAACTCGTAATAATCGTGATTGCCAGGACACGGATAGAAGGGGGCTTCCTTCATGATGTCCTTGTAGTATTCGAAGTAAAGCTTCTCGTACCGCTCATAGGTTCCTGTCGGATAGACCAGGTCACCGGTGTGAACCACAAGCTTCGCATTCTGGCTCATCATCAAATTCGCCAGCTTCGCCTGGGCCTCCGAACCCATCCCGGAGTCGCCAAACGCGACAAAGCGAAATGCCTGTGTTCCCGCCGTCCGGAATCGAAGGGGATCCGCGAGAACGGAGGAATCGTTGACCAAAACTCTGTATGTGTACTCCGTGCCCGCTTTCAGCTTTTGTAGATTTACTTCGTACCGGTAGTAGGCAAACTGCATCCCAGTTTCGCGGGGAAGCTGCTCCGTAACCGTAGCTGCCATACGCTCTATGCCGGAGTCTGCGGAGGCGAATTCCACAGCGCCAGCCCCGGGTTCGCGCGTCGTCCAGCGAACGACAGCGCGCGTGCGTGTGACATTCTGAACATGAGGAAATCGAACGAGGGAGGCTGGCGCGGCTTGGGACGGGGCCGCAGTACCCGCAAAGGCTATGGCAATAGCGCGAAGAAATTCACGACGATTGGGCGCAAACACTAAGAAGCTCGGAGCCTGTCCGGATAGAGTAGCACTTTTCCGAAGAAGCGGATGTCCCTTTATTAGTGCGATTCTACGCTTCTTTCTCTGTTCTACGCGAGGCTTTTGCCCGGAACGGCTCATTCTGATGCGAACCCTGACGCGAAACGTAACTTGGCTTATTTCTTCAGCGCCTTTATGGTCTGGATTATCATCATTTAACTAGGGTTGTAGTGAGATTCCCAATATTTCTGATCCTCGCCGGCGCCTCAATCGCCACAGCTGCGGAGACCATCTCGTTCTCCAGCTCAGTTTATCCGGTGTTTGAAGCGGCATCGTGCCGCTCATGCCATAGCGCTGAGGGCGTCGCTTCGGGAACAAGACTGCAATTTCCAGAACTCGACGCGACTGCGGACCGCATCGAAGCGTTCGGTAAGTCGCTGATTTTACTGGTCAACCGGAGTGCCGTGGACGATTCGCTCCTGTTGAAGAAGCCGACCAACCGGATCGCCCATGCAGGTGGAGAAAAGATCGCTCCCGGCAGTAAGGAAGAAGCTGCTATACGGAAGTGGATAGCGCGGCTCATGACTCTACAGGGAGAAGAATTGGCGAAGGCCCAGCGTTATCGGGAAGAAGAGGCTGGTAGCGGCGGTCACACTCGTCCCCAAATCGCTGTTCGGCGTCTTACCCATAGTCAGTACAACAACACTGTTCGCGATCTACTTGGGGATCGAACTGCTCCGGCGAGCCAGTTCCCTCCGGAAGATTTTGTTAACGGTTTTAAGAATCAGTATCAAGCCCAAGCGCTTTCTCCGCTACTAGTTGAAGCATATGGCTCCGTCGCCGAGCGACTAGCGCGTAACGCCTTCCGTCCGGGTAGTACGAGCGGCGTCCTCAACTGCAGCCCGTCAGCAGCTTGTCGCGCCAAGTTCATCCGGAGCTTCGGTTTAAAGGCTTTTCGGCGGCCGCTGGAAGCTTCGGAACTGAAGCGCTACGAAGCGTTGTTTTTGAAAGAAAAGGATTTCGTCCGAGGCGCCGGACTGGTAGTCGAGGCCATGTTGCAATCGCCGCACTTCCTGTTCCGCTTGGAAGAGACGAATAATCCGCGATGGAAGCCTTATGCAAGAGCGAGCCGGCTTTCGTATGCGCTTTGGGATACAACTCCCGATGATGCACTCCTCGCGAGCGCCGCGAAAGGGGAGCTAAATACTCCTGAGGGCGTCGAAAGAGTCGCCCGGCTGATGCTGGACAGTCCGAAGGCGAAGCAGGCCTTGGATGAGTTTGTGTCGCAATGGATGCGCTTCGATCGCGTGTTGACGTCTACGAAGGACCGTCGCCGCTTCCCGCAATTTACTCGGGAGACCGCCTCCGCTATGACGGAGGAAACACGCCGATTCATTTCAGACCTTATCTGGAATGAACAGGATTTCACGAAGCTCTTCACTGCCGAGTATGGATACGTGAACGCAGATCTCGCTGGCATCTACGGTGTTTCAGCGCCTGCCACCGAATTCACCAAGGTCAACTTTCCGAAGGATTCGGAACGGGCAGGACTTCTCGGCCAGGCGCTGTTCCTGGCGCTGAGTTCCCGTCCGGACGAGACTTCTCCCACTTCGCGAGGTCTTTTCGTGCGCGAGCAGTTCCTCTGCCAGCACGTCGCAGACCCGCCTCCTGGAGTGAACACAAACCTGCCTCCTGTCTCCGAGGCGAAGCCCCAGACGAACCGCGACAGGTTGGCTGAGCACACCCTCAATAAGAGTTGCGCCGGCTGTCACAGTCTCGTAGACCCCATCGGATTCGGTCTCGAAAAGTTCGACGCGGTTGGCGCGCGCCGCGACAAATTGGAACTACGATTCTTCGGCGAGCGCAGGGACAGGGAAACTAAACCGAAAACGGTAGAACTCCCTTTGGATACGACGGGTTTTGTCGCGGGAATCGAGAAATCTAACTTCAGCTCACCGAAAGAGCTGGGTATGGTCCTGGCGCGAAGTCCCCAGTGTCAGGAATGCGTCGTGAAGCAGTATTTTCGTTATACGGCCGGACGTACCGAGACTCCGGGCGACAGGCCGCTGATTCGCAAAGTTACGGACGATTTCAGACGTTCAAACTTTCGGTTCAAAGAATTGATAATCTCTATGGTAAGGTCGCGGGAATTCCCCAGCGCAGGAGGGCCGGTTCGTGTCGCAGGTAATCACTAAGCGAGTCAGAGTATCGCGTAGGGCGTTTCTGAAGGGTGTGACGCTTTCCGGAACCGCAATTCAGGTTGGACTGCCGCCGCTGGTGAGCATGTTCAACTCGCAGGGTACGGCCTACGCAGCGGGGTCAAATGCCGCAGCAAAAGTTGCAAATAAAGCGATTGAGAGCCGTTTTGTCTTCTGGTTCAATGGCAACGGTATCCCCGAGCGGTATTGGATTCCTAGCCGGACCGGGCGCGACTTCGATCTCCCTCCCTGCCTGTCGCCATTGGCTTCGTTTCGCAACGACATTCACGTTTTGACGGGCCTCGACAATTCAGCGGCTTCCGTTCCCGGTCCCGGAAACGGGCACCACAAGTCTATTAGCGGTGTCACGACTGCCACTCCTTTCACGGGGCATGGCGCAGGCGGACCTTCCATAGATCAAGTGATCGCCTCCAAGATCGGTACGGAATCGCGATTCCGGTCTCTCCAAATCGGTGTGTCCCAGGAATCGTTTGGCGAGAGCATTCAGAGGAACATGAGCTGGGCGGGCTACAACCGTCCTTTGCCGCCAGAGATGCTGCCGCACAAATTGTTCGACCGGCTGTTTGGCGAGCGGGAGGAAGGTTGGGTCAATCGCAAGCGGAGCATTCTTGACGCCGTGCGTGAAGACGCCCTTTATCTTCAGAAGACCCTTCCGAAAGATGACGCAACCCGGGTCGAAGAGCATCTCTCAGCTATCCGTGACATCGAGCGCGCTATTACCGGCCTGCCCGATGAGTACCGACGGGTGGAAGCGCCGGAGTACGACGGAGACATGAAGGACTGGCCGCGCATTGCAAAGCTGCAAAGCGATCTGCTGGCGCAGGCGCTGGTGACTCGTCAGACGCGAGTCGCGTCCTACATGCTGACGAAGGGCCAAGGTCTTTCGCGTTTCCCCTGGCTGGGACTTACCGCCGCAAGGCATCATGATTACACTCATGCCGATGGTCTCGCCCCAGGAGCCGATGGCGCGGACGGCCAACGAGTTCTGCGGGACATCTGCCGCTGGCACGTCGAGGAGTTTGCGTATCTCCTCGCCAAGCTCAGGTCGATCCCTGAAGGCGATGGGACCGTACTGGACCATACGTGCCTGCTGTACGCTCATGAGCATGCCGAAGCGAACCCGCACAAAAACAGCGGACTCGCCATGATTGTGGCCGGTCATACCGGAAGCCTCGCTACTGGCATGCACACAAAGGTCACCGGCACGGTTGGAGATCTATATCTCACCCTTGCCGATAACGTGCTGGGCGCAGGTGTCGGTAAGTTCCCGACAGCAACGCGGACAATGACTCAGATTCTCGCGAAGAGTTAGTGCAAAATCTGTGCTTTCGGCAGGTTCTTGCGCAATTCGGCGACGCCTTGGGCCGTCACCGACGTCCCATAGACATCGATAACGCGTAGCGCGGGAAATGTGGACAGCACGGCAATGCTGTCATCGCCTACGCGCTTGCAATTCTGCAGGAGTAACCGCTCCAGCTTCTCGAGGCTTTTCAGCTTCTCGAGACTGCGTGCGGAAACACCGGTTCCTGCCATCCTAAGTTCTTTGAGTTCGCTTAGCGTTGCAATCGATTCCACGCCTACATCTGTTAACGTGACTGACCACAAACCAGAATCGGTACGCTGAGACCCGCCAACATCTAGATAGGTTAATTGCGGTAACTGTCGAAGGAGATGCACACCAGCATCCGTTAGCTTGTTGCCGCCGATGGTGAGTTCTCGCAGGTTCGTCAACGATGTAAGGCGGTCGAGTCCTACATCGGTGATTTCCGCGTATCCGATGTCGAGCGACTCGATGGTGGGAATGCTCGAGACGAACTCCAGAGTCGTATCCGTCGCCTTAGTCCCACGAACGTTCAGTCTCTTCAGGTGTTTCGAACCTTTAATGATCGATAGACCTTCGTCCGTAATCAGTTCGGCGAAATAGAGGTTCAGGCTGACAATGCTGGTCGCAGGGCGCAGCGCTCGCAAGCCACGATCGGTCACCCGAGACAGCGAAAGATCGACTGTTTTTAGATTGGGGATCTTCGCCACTTCTGCAAGATCGGAGTCGGTGACCCAACTCGAACGCAGATCAACGCCTGTAATCCCGCCCGAGTTGTCGCGGAGCACGACACCGCCGGCATCGGTGATCCACTGGGGATCGGCCCCCGTAAGACAACCCGCCATGAGTATCGGCGCCAAGAATGGTTTCATGATCATGGCTACGACTTCCTCCGGTTTGGAAGCGCTGAATCGCGATCCCAGATGACATTGCATTTCGGAAGCGCCTCTTTGATCTTGGCTACGCCATCCTCAGTGATCAGGGTGTGATAAAGATTCAGTGACTCGAGCTTCTTGAGGGAAATCAGGGTCTCAACCGATATGTCTTTAATTGAGCCAGTGTCGAGACTCAGCTCACGCAACTCAGTCAGGTTGCGCAGGGGCGCGATGTTTTTATCGTCGGCCGACGTGTAATCAAGATTGAGCGACTGGAGCTTCACGAGCGTCCCGATTGCGGCGATAGCTGCATCACCGGCTCTGGTCCGCGCCAACTCCAGGCGCTCAAGGTTTACAAGCGGCTTCAGATGTTCGACAGCCTTATCAGTAAAGCGTCCGTAATTCAAGGTCAGACGCTTCAAACTCGTCAGTGTGCCCACGTGACGGAGCCCTTCGTCACCCAGATCCATCGAATTGAGATCCAAAAAGGTCAGACGAGTGAGTTTCCCCAGTTGGGCCAAGCCCGCGTCGGTGATATCCGAGTGCCCCAGCGAGAGTCGTTCCAGGCTTGCGATCTCGGCAATGTGAGCGAGCGCGTCATTCCTCACTGTGCAACCGTTCAAATCGAGTTCCTCGAGGTTCGCCAGACCTTTCAACTGAGCTAAACCGGGGCCAGTCACGAGCGTGTTGCTGAGACGAAGCACGCGCAGGTTACTTAACGCCGAGAGTGGCGCCAATCCGGAATCCGACACGGTCGTGTTTCCTAGGTCCAGCTCCTGCAACCCCTTCAGCCTCGAAACATGCTGGACTCCAAGATCCCCAATCTCACTGGCGTTTAAATCGAGCTTCTCCAATGTGGGAACAGCGGCGAGATAGGCCACCTGAGCATCGCTGAGTCTAATCGATGCGAGCGAGACGGATCGTAATCGGCCTGCCGTCAGATCTGCAACTCCCCCCAGAGAACTAACCCAGTCAGCGACAGCTTTGTCACCCGATCCCGTCGGTTTCGCGTTCTTTGAGTTCGCCTGCACCGCTGCGCCGCTGACGAAATCGATGCGAGCCCCCGGCCGGGTTGCACGGAAGGATTCGACGCCGCTTGGGGTGACACGGCTGTACCGAAGGTCCAGGCTGGCCAATTCTCTTAATGCCGCAAGACGGGATAGCCCAGCGTTCGTGACCTTGCTACGATAGATGTTCAGTTCCCGCAGATTCGGCATCCCGGCTATGATCTCGATGCTTTGGTCGGTAATCGGAGCGCCGAGTAGATTCAGCTTGCGAATATTATGCAGCTTCCGTAAATGCGCGATGCCCCGATCTGTGATCTTCGCGCCGTAGAGATCCAGTTCTTCGAGGTTCGTAAGCTCGCTGATGTGTTTCAGCCCTTCGTCTGTCACGAGAGTGTCACGAAGATAAAGCCGCCGGAGCTCACGCATCCCGGCCAGCGCCTTCATCGATTCATCGTTGAATATGGCGTTATTCAGATCGAGCGATCGCAAGTTCACGAAGGGAGCAAGGCTGTCCTTTGCGATCCGGCACTGCGCGCACCTCAGCTCCTTCAATTGGGTAAGTCCCTTTAACTGCTCAATCCCTTCGTCTCGCACATTGACGTGGGTAAGGAAATGCAGCGAGAACTGCAAGTGCTCGAGGTTTTTCAACCCGGCTAGAAACTTTAGTTCGGCGTTGGCGTTCAACCGCGAACCGGCGCCAGGATTCCAACTTGGACCCGGCAGGTAAAGCTCCTTCAGTCCTGTGAGACCGCTGATTTTTTCGAGCTCTTTGGGCTCGATGATTGTTCCCGTCAGATCGATTCCAGTGATTTGCAGATCGCCGCTGGGCAGATCCGTCACGTTCGCAACTGGCGTTCGATCTCCGCCAATTAGGACCCGACCACCCTGGCGAATCGCCCATTCTGCAATATCACGCTCAGTAGCTTCGACATCTACCGAGAAAAACAGGGTCAATAGGAAGGCGGAGGTTATAACGAAAGGGATACGATTCACTGCTTTGGCTTTCAATTAAATTGTAGTCGACTGCTGATAGGCTCAATAAAGCTTTGGGAGGAGATCGCAAAATGCAATTAAGCCGTCGAGCCATGTTCGGAACGCTTTTCGGCGCGGCCGGTGTAGCCGCTCAGACGACACAGGCGACAAGCTCGATCAACATCGGTTTTAAAGCTGACACTGCCCCTGCTCGATCGGAATGCGGAATAGGGGCACTGATGCCGTGGGCCGACGCGCTTTGGGCCATCACATACAACAGCCACATGAAAGGAACCGGCTCTGGTCTGGGCCTATACAGGATTGACGAGGATCTGAAGGCGGAACGCGTTCATGTGCACGATGGCACCCATGCCAATCGCCTGATTCACCGGGAATCGAATCAGTGTTTCATCGGGCAGTACGTCATCGACGCGAAAGGGAATTGGAAACACATCCCGGAGTTCGATACCCACCGACTTACGTCGACTATGCGACATCTGACGGATCCGGCGAATAAGGTCTATTACCAGACGATGGAGGGGCAGTTCTTCGAAATGGACGTTCGGGATCTGAAGCCCAAGCTCCTGTTCGACCTGGTAAAGCAGATGAAGCTCGCGTCGCGTCCTCACTTCAAAGGCGGTTTTACTGCACAAAATCGAGTGGTGGTGGCGAATAACGGCTTCTATGCTTTTGGCGAAGATCAGGCTGGACTTTTCGAGTTCGACGGGAAGAACTGGACGAAACTCTCCGGCAAACCGCACATGGACGTGGCTGCCAGACAAGACCTGAAAAGCGTGATGTTCTGCACCGGGTGGGACGAGGCGTCTGTATTGTTCTGGGCGCTTGTAGACGGCGTGTGGCAGAAATATCGTTTGCCGAAAGCGACTCATGCGATGAGCCAGGCATGGCAAACCGAATGGATGCGTATCCGCGAGGTTGAGACTGAACATTACCTGATGGATATTCAAGGCATGTTCTACGAGCTCCAGCCGGTTCCGTTCGAGGGGCGAATCTGGGGTGTCAAGCCCGTCTGCCAGCACTTGCGAATCATCCCTGATTTTTGCGCATTTCGGGGA
>DASQLD010000450.1:0-5870 GCA_035630195.1 Bryobacteraceae bacterium | reverse complement strand
GACCTCGGCTTCGATGCCACCGATCGAGACGATTATGACCGGCTGAGCGGCGATTCCTTCCCCCGTTAGAGAGAAGGTGACTGGGGATGTTCGAAGCGCGGGCGCGTCCGGTGAATTCGGTGTTCCGTCTTCGTTTCGAATCGTCCCAATCAACGCTGGCGCACTGGCTTTGACTTCGACAGAAGCGATCGCGAGCGGACCGATATCGTCTGCGACGATTACCTCGGTGAGACCCAGGGTCGTTGTCGGAGGCACGATTAACGTGATGCGGTGTGGCTCGACTGAGAGGATCTCGGCATTATTCGGCCCGAAGAGTACTCGGACGCCCTTCTCCGGGAGGCGATCATCCGAGTCAACATAAGCGACCTGTCCGGGAGCGATCGGACCTTCTTTGTCAGTACCGGCGTGCAGAATACGAAGCGAAGCCAACGTGATCGGAGCGGCGCCCTTGGTTGGTACGAGCCTGCGGATGCGCGCATTCAGCGAATCCGCCACCAAGATGGAGCCATCAGGTTCCAGAAGGATGTCCGTGGGGCCATTTAAAGGCTTTTCTGCCAAGACTTTCCAGCGTCCCTCGGGTTCGCTTTGCGAAACGCGATGGGTGCCCGCGTCAGCAACCAGAATGCTCCCGCTGGGTTCGATTCGTAATCCGCGCGGATCGACCAACGGAACATCTTTGACGGTTGTGATGCGGCCGTCCCGCCCCAACTTCCGGAGTTTGCCTGTCTCTGTGAACCAGACCGTTCCATCGGGGGCGACCGCCAACCCAATCGGGGCTTTGAGAGCAATACCCAGTCCGAAGCCGTCCTGATCGGATGTCCCCCCACCCGCTACGGTGGAAACGATACCGTCGGGTGTGACTTTGCGAATCAGGTTGTTTCCTGTATCCGCGACAAAAAGATCACCAATGAAGTCAAAGCCGAGGCCCGACGGATTCCGAAACGGTTTCGCGCCGCTGCCTCGTGTGAAAACGTGGAGTTTACCAGCCCGATCCCTTTTGTAAACAATTCCTGCTTTAGAATCAGTGACGTGCAGAATATTGTTCATGTCGAATGTGAAGTAAGCCGCTTGCTCGAGAGTCGTTATTGTCGATAGCTCGTCTTCGGTAGATATCTTTCGGACGCGGCCGTTGCCGCTATCCGCGATATAGAGGTTTCCGCCTGCATCTCGCGCTAGTCCGGTCGGCCGGTGAAACCGCCACTCGGTCGGTGGCCCCCCGTCCCCCGCGAAGATGCCTTGGCGGCTTCCAGCCAGAATAGTTGTCACGGTTGCGAAATGGGATCGAACTTGCTTGTAGGCGACTGTAAGAATCCGCCCGTTGCTGTCGATAGCCACCTCCTCGGCCGGGGTGTTGATCACGGAAATTTCCCCGTTGGGTGACACGACCGCGATTCGATCCCCTCCGGCCGCGTACAAACGTCCGGTGCGGTCCAATGCAATTGAGGTGACGATGCCAAAGTCAGCGAGCACAGTCGTTACCTGTCCGTTTATCAACTTACGAACACAGTTGTTACCGGAGTCCGCTATAAAGAGCGCACCGGATGCATCGACCGCGAGCCCGGCTGGTCCTTTTAATTCGCCGGCAGCCATAACCTGCATTGCGCCATCCGGTGTCACCCGATACACCTTGTTGGCGCTGAAGTCGGAGACGTAGACCACCCCATTTGCGTCGACCGCCACATTGCGAGGCTGCTGCAAATCGCCGCTGACGAACGTTCGGGCGGCTCCATCTGCAGTTACGAGACGAACCCGACGATTACCTAGATCAGCGATGTAAACCTCGCGGTTAGGACCGACCGCGACCCCGTAGGGCTCCTTCAGGTCGGTGGTGACGGTATGAATGATGCCATCCGGCGTGATCCGACGGACCCGATTATCCGCTGCATCTGCGACGAGGATGCTTCCATCCCGGTCGCCAGCCAGTCCTTGCGGCTGTAGGATAGGGGCAAGAAGAGCGGGTTTTCCATCACCGGCGAAGTCCGTGCCGACGTATTCCTCCAGGCTATAGATGGTCTGACTGGGCGCAGCGAGGGCAGCGCACAGGAACAACGGCAGGGCTCGCACTCATGTCTCCTCGCACATTTGTGCGAATTGGCCACAAATATTCTCAAGAGTCGCATTCGCGGGGTCGAAAAGCCTCCTGTGAAAGCGATTGTACGAGTGTTATTAGGGTTTTCTCTGGCGTGGATTGCCGCCGCGGCGGACCCCTCTTATGTCGTTGTTAGGCTTAGCTCCGGCGCCGGCCGCGAGGTTGTTTCCCGCTCGGGGGCCATTGAGGTATCGAATCCGGACGTTCGCGAGGATGAGATGCTTGTGCTGGCGACGGAGACGCAGATCGAATCATTACAAAACGAACCCGCGGTGCAACTGATATACCCTGCCTCGGATGAGCTGATCTCGGGTCTGCCGACTCATGGATGCGGTCGGAAGGACCAGGATGAAATCGGAGAGTTACTGATGCCGGTCGGCCGGGGATGGAATAACGGAACCCGGACCTCTGCCAAATTAACGTATTCATTTGGATATATCTCGCCAAAGATCTCCCCGGAGAGAATGTCCGAGTCGGTCCAGAATGCACTGGCGGAGTGGTCGAGATATGTGCAGGTGGATTTCACACGTACCAACCGTGTGGATGCGACGCGTAACTTAAATTTCAGTTTCTTCAAGGGGGATCACGGCGACAAATACCCCTTCGATGGCCGAGGTCGAATGCTTGCGCACACCTTCTACCCGGGTGATGTGAATTCAGAGCCGATTGCCGGCGACTTGCACTTTGACGAGGATGAGAACTGGGAGAACGGTGTTGATCCGGATTTGTATTCCGTAGTGCTCCATGAACTCGGTCATGCGCTCGGACTCGGGCATGCCGACAAGCCAGGCGCGATCATGTATCCTTACTATCGAAAATTAGAGAGCCTTCAGCGCGAGGATATTAACGCTATTCGGACGTTGTATGCGACTCGCCCGGAGACGGTCGTAGACACGCCCACTTCTGTTCTTCAGCCCTCGCCTCCATCGAACAGCGAGGTGAGCGCTAAGGATCGGACCTCCCCATCCTTATCGATCACCTCGCCTCGATTAGCGATTTCATCGACTTCAGCATCTACCGTACGCATAACTGGTACGGCGTCGGACAGCGGAGGAATCAAGTCCATTACCTGGACTGCTTCCGGCGGAAGGTCCGGGGTGGCGCGCGGAACGACTTCCTGGTCGATCTCTGATTTTGCTCTCCGCACGGGCGATAACACTATCATTGTCCGGGCGTGGGATGAGGCAGGGAACACATCGTGGAGAAGCTTCATCATCACGCGGCGATAGTTTTACGCTACCTCGATGGATTGTTGTTGAGCTCTCGGACTTGACCGCGAAGTTGCTGAATATCGTCGAGTACGGCTTGGCGGTCACTCTCCTGGATTCCTGAGCCGTTCATTACATAACGGACGTTATCGAGAGCCGTTCGTACCTGTCTCCGATCAATGGTGCGATTCTCTCGAAGATCTTCGGCAGCCGCAGTCAACGTGCTACGTGCGTCTTGCAGCATTTGCCTTTGCCGCGATGACAGAGTGGAGCGTTCCATAGCTCTGCCTATATCCTCATTCAGTCTGGCCACTAAGTCGGTTCCTCTGGTGGCATCCAGCTCAGGTTCGGTTCTAGATCGCGATGTCGATGCCTCTCCGAACGCTAGCTCCTCGACATTTGAAACGTTATAACTGCGCCGGGCTCCGCGCGAATCAATAAATGTGATGGAAGTTCCAGAAGCGCTAAGTAGTGTTCCTTCGACGCGAGTTCCGTCTCTCAGCGTGAGGGTATCCGCCGATAGGGAACCGAGACCAAGAAAGACAGTAAGAAGGGTTTTTCGCATGCAATCCTCCGTGTGAGGATATGCAAGCCCGTCTCCATTGCTAAGTTGTTGAATTCAGGATCGCGCCCTACGTAAAAATGTCAGTCAGCAAGCAATTGCGCCAACTTGGAGTCCGGCATCACCATCGTTTCATTGCGTTCCGGACCGGTGGAGAGGCAACCGACCTCCACTCCTGTTTGAGAAGCGAGGTAGTCGACATACTTGCGGGCGGCTTCCGGTAGCTCGTCATAGTCCGACAATCCCCTGGTGCTCTGCTTCCAACCAGGACGATTTTCAAAGACGGGCTGAATGCGTTCGAGATCGCTGTGGCGCACCGGCATCTCATCCAGGATTTTGCCATCGAGCTTGTAGGCAATGCAGACTGGTATCTCGTCCAGATCGTCCAGCACGTCGAGTTTGGTGATGATCAGACTGTCGAAGCCATTGATCATGGAAGTGTAGCGGAGCAGAGGCACATCGAACCAACCACAACGTCGCGGGCGGCCCGTTACCGAGCCGAATTCGTTGCCGGCCTTCCGGATGCGGTCGCCGATAGGTCCGTGTTCTTCGGATGGAAAAGCCCCACTGCCGACACGGGTGATGTACGCCTTAGACACGCCAATGACTCCATCGATGCGCGTGGGAGGGACGCCAGATCCAATGCACGCTCCTCCGGCCGTCGCGCTCGACGAGGTTACGAAGGGATATGTGCCGTGATCGACGTCGAGCATCGTTCCCTGGGCGCCTTCGAAGAGTACCCGCTTGCCTGAATTCATCGCATCATTTAACAATTTAGCGGTGTCGCAGACCATGGGCGCAATCCTGTCGGAATACTCCTGGTACTGCTTCTTAATGTCCGCCAGCGGGATATTATTCTCGATGTTGAATGCTTTGGCAATGGTGGCTTTATCCGCGGCGAGCTCGTCATAAAGGGCCGAAAAATTGGAAGAATCGAGCAGGTCGGCGATGCGAATACCACGCCGTCCGATCTTGTCTTCGTAGCTTGGCCCGATGCCGCGTGATGTTGTTCCAATCGGTACCCGATCTGAGCGACCTTCGGAGATTTTCTCAGCGAGGCGGTGGAATGGAAAAATGACGTGTGCGCGATTACTGATGGCCAGGCGGGACTCGACCGGAATCCCAGCGGCCGTGAGCGTATTCATCTCCTCGATGAGCGCAGCAGGGTCGATTACCACACCGTTCCCGATGACTGCTTTGACGCCGTCGCGGAGGATGCCGCTGGGTATTAGCTTTAATACGAACTTCTTTTCTCCGATATACACCGTGTGCCCGGCGTTATGTCCGCCTTGATAACGCGCAACGAGGTGGAACTTCTCAGAGAAGAGATCGACAACCTTGCCTTTCCCTTCATCTCCCCATTGAGCGCCCAGCACAATCAAATTACTCATTCCGTCTCCAGACGTACGTATATTTTCAGACTTCCGTCACGTTGGCTAGCGCGCCAAATTGTCCGAAACTTTTGATTGTACCGTATGGAGGCTTAACGCCTTGCCATTCAGATCATTGACACTGCGATCCTTGTGGAATCTGACGCAGCACGTACGCCAAGTCGGAGATATTGACGACTCCGTCCCGGTTCACGTCAGCGCGCGCATCGAAGCCCGTCTGACCGGCGCGTTTTCCGAATGAGGCGCGCACCAGGGAGACGTCGAGGCAGCCGACGATACCGTCATCGTTCAGGTCGCCGGCCTTCTGAGCGGATGGACGGAGAGCAACAACGGTTGAGAATGACGCTATCCCCGTAAATGTTGCAGACTGCCCACCTGCATCTACCGTTCCCGTAACGTCCCTGGCGGTGACGCTGGCAGCCGGAACCAGCGCCCCCAAGACACGATCGAGCCGGAACAAAGTTAATGGGTCGCCGGGAGGCATAGGATCCGCTAACGGGATTGTAATTGTGTAGCCGGGGACTCCGATTGGCGCCGCGGGATGCGGAACCAGATCGATGTTTACGAACCGTGTTCCGAGATCGCTGAACCCTTGAGGAATCGGCAGATTATTCGGCGGC
>DASQLD010000449.1:0-13117 GCA_035630195.1 Bryobacteraceae bacterium | reverse complement strand
ACCTTCTTCTTTTTCGCTTACCAGGGCACCAGAGCCAGTACCGCCACTCCTGGCGTCGTCCGAACCACTCCAACAGAAGCGATGAAGCGCGGCGATCTTTCCGAGTGGTTGCTTGCCAATGGGACCGGACGGGTTCTCGATCCATTGACGAGGCAGCCGTTCCCGGGAAACATCATCCCAACCAGTCGCTTCGATCCAGTAGCGACGAAGATGTTGGAACTGATGCCGCCATCGACTGCGGCGAATGGATATCAGGTTCGGCTGGCGTCGCCGACAACGAAGAGTACGGAAGACCAATTTATCGGGCGGTTCGACCATCAGTTGACCACCAAACAGCGCACTTCTGTGCGTGTATTCCAGTTCTTGCAGGATTCGCCATGGAACTATGCTCCTGAGCATCTGTACATCGTTACCGCGGGCCAAAAGGCGCATTCGCGAAACATCACGGCAAATCATACATGGATGCTTTCCTCGAACTGGGTCAACGATTTCAACTATACGCACAATGTCACGGAATCGAACTCCAACCCTCCCGCAGAACTCTTGTCGCGATCTCTCGAAGGTTATGGCGCACGTGTGAAGGTCTTGCCGGACCTGCCAACGCTCAATGCGACGATCACAGGGTGGTCAGGCTTCGATATTGGACAGGGATTTTCGCAGATTCAGAAGAACGATCAGATTACAGACGTGGTCAATTATGCGAGCGGCCGGCACAATCTTCGATTCGGCATCGATTACCGCCATTACAGGCTGGATAAGACTGCGCCATTCAGCAGCGGTGGTCAGATCGGGTTCAGTGGCCAACTGTTCAGCGACGCCGGCAGGAACAATGCTGGCAATGCCTTCGCAGAATTTTTAATGGGGCAAGCTGCGTCGTGGCGCCAGCAATCGGCTTGGTCGGAATTGCTGACAAACAACTATCCTGCATTCTTTGCACAGGATGACTGGCGTATCACTTCTCGGTTGACTCTGAACCTCGGTCTGCGCTGGGATCCGCGATACGACTTCAAAGAGAATCTGGCCGACAAACAGGCCACGTTCATTCCCGGCACGCGAAGCACTCGATTCCCGAACGCGCCTGTCGGACTGCAGTTCCTAGGCGATCCAGGTATCGAGGATGCCGTGGTGCAGCCAGACAATAACAATTTCGCGCCTAGAGTCGGTGTCGCTTATCAAGTCGGACCGAAAACGGTGATCCGCAGCGCTTATGGAATCTTCTATGATCTGGCGGTCGGCATTCTCAACAATCGAGTCGGCAGCGGGGAACCTTTCGTCAGACTCGTCACAATGAATGGGCCAGTGAAGATGTCCGACCCATACAACGGCGGTCCGATCCTCGATCCAACACCTTTCACTCCCGAATCCTCCTTTACCTTCACACCGTACAGCACCTGGGCGTTGCCATCGAAGAACATGCCTACCTCCTACCTGCAGAATTGGAACTTCATCGTCGAACACCAGATCTCCGATGTGCTCGTGCGCCTTGGCTACGTTGGGTCGAAAGGGACGCACCTCTTACAGGCGGCTGAAATCAATCCTGCTCTGTATGGACCCGGCGCCAATGCCTCTAACTTGAACGCGCGACGGCCGTATCAGCCGATTGCCGGTCTCCAACTCGGAACCAACAGCTCCTGGTCGAACTATCACGCGTTGCAGGCAACCATACAGAAGCGATGGAGTCACGGGTTCAGTATCTTAAGCAACTACACGTGGTCTAAGTCGATCGATTCGCTGTCCTCTTCCACAGGGAACACACATAACACTGGACCCGATCCTTTCAACTACAACCGAAATCGTGGCGTATCCGATTTTGATCTGACACACAGGTTGGTTATGTCGGGAATCTACGAATCGCCGGGTCTGACTAACCGGTCGATGATCGTGCGCCAACTCCTTGGCTCCTGGCAGAACAACTTTATCTTTACGGCCGGCACGGGTCTTCCCACTACCGTCGTGAGCGGCGTAGACAATGCGTTCTCCGGAATCGGAGGCCAGTTCGCCGACTTGACGGGCCAGTCGTGGGAGGTCGAGAGCGACCGGTCAAAGGACGAGCAGATCCGCTCCTGGTTTAATACAGGGGCTTTCAGAACAAACGCGATCGGTACCATTGGGAACGGAGGCCGCAATCAACTTCGGGATCCGGGCCGGTGGAATATTGACTACTCGCTTTTCAAATCGTTCCCGCTCGCCGAATCGACCTCGCTCCAGTTCCGCGCCGAGGCGTTCAACGTCCTGAACCACGCAAATCTCGGGCCCGCGAACGTCACATTCAACAGTCCGAACTTCGGTCGCATATCTTCGGCATCAAGTCCGCGAATTCTACAGTTCGCGCTCCGGTTGGCGTTCTGATATGGAGCGACCTGTCAACCCCTGAACGAGGCTGACAGTTTATTCCGGAAATCAGGCCGGCTTTCCTCGCAAGGAGGGGAGCCGGCCTTTCCTCTTTCCTGGGGACCTGGCGGATCCTGAATTGTTCCCGTCGGAGCCCGTACGGTCAAAAAACTGAAAAGCGTTCCGAATCAATCACCTGAGAAGATGCAGGCTGGATGAAAGGCTACCAAGTGGCCCGGCTGCTGGCGTACGTGACGGGGCTGGTCAATCAGGAGCTGCTGCTTCAGGTCGAGTACCTTGTCGCGGAGAACCGGATCCTCAGGGCGCATGCGCCAGCACGACTGCGGCTCTCTAACGAGGAGCGGTCCACGCTGGCCGAGATCGGCAAAAGGCTGGGGCGGAAGGGACTGATGAAGGTAGCCCTGGTCGCCAAACCCGAGACCATCCTCCGTTGGTTCGCGAAACTGGTGGCGCAGAAGTTCGATGGCTCGAAGTCCCGCTCGTATCCGGGTCGGCCGAGGATTGACGCCGAGGTGGAGGTGCTGATTGTGCGGATGGCGCCCGAGAATTCCGGCTGGGGTTATGACCGGATCGCCTGCGCACTCGCCAACCTCGGCCACGAGATCTCTGACCAGACGGTCGGCAATGTGCTGCGCCGGCATGGGATCGCGCCGGCTCCGAAACGGAGCCAGACGACCGCGTGGAAGGACTTCATCGCCTCGCACATGGCGGTTCTGGCAGGCATGGATTTCTTTACTGCCGAGGTGCTCACCTGGCGAGGTCCGGCAACGTACTACGTTCTGTTTGTCATCCAGCTGGAAACAAGGCGAGTGACACTGGCTGGAATGACCCGGCACCCGACGGAGGAGTGGATGCAACAGGTGGCTCGTAATCTGACGGATGCCGAAGGCGGAGCCCTGATGGGCCAGCGCTATGTTCTGCATGACCTCGACACAAAGTTCTGCGCCGGATTCCGATCTATCCTGCGCGCCGGGGGCGTGGAACCACTGCAGCTACCTCCGCGGTCGCCCAACCTGAACGCATTCGCGGAGAGATAGGTATGCTCGGTAAAACAGGAGTGTTTATCGAAGCTGATCCTGGTCGGCGAGACTTCGCTCCGACGAGCGTTGAAAGAGTATCTTGCGCATTTTCATGCCGAGCGTCCGCATCAGGGCAAGGGAAATGTCATTCTGTTCCCCGAGCCGATTGACCGAGCTAGCCCCGCCACTCGCGTTAAATCCAGGCAACGCTCGGGAGGTCTACTCCGCTATTATGCCCGTGCGGCGTGACTATTTTGACCCAACGGGCTTAGGCCGGGCCTACGGCCATTCTGGCCGGTGGTTGATGAGGAGAAGTATCGGGAATGACGCCATGGTTTATCGCGACTGAACCATTCACACCGATTGACGGCCAACGCTGGGACAAGTACGTCGAATGGTCTGGCCTGAGCAGCTTGAGGAGTTGGTGTCGCTTGATGCGCTACTCTGCCCACCCCTTCTCCGTGACGTCAAAGAGGAGTACTGGCCACACATAGTGAACGAAGACTTCATGCTGCACTTCTTCACTGACTTCGACTTCTTGATGAAACGCGTCGCGCCGATTGAACACAAAAATGTGCTGTGCGTATTTCGCGATCCGACTGCACCTCCGGACGGCCGACGGCTCGCCGATTTCCGCTTTCTCGGATACGATCTTGTTGATAGCGAGTGTTCCATAAGTGCGCTCACTAATTGCGGCGGCTTCCCTGATGTGTTTGCCAACTCTGAACTGTCGACCCTGGGGTTGCTTACGGATTTTCGCCGTGCGGTTGAAGTCCAGCGGCAGCTGCGCACAATGCATCCGGAAGAACGCCATGCGGACTGCCACCTATGGGCGATCTTACGTTTGGACCCGGGCCGATAGGCGAAACAGCCGAGGCAGCTGAGTATTGTAGTGTGGCAAGGCGTTAAACCTTCTTTCCGATAGCGACTGCAAAGGGCGTTACCACCAAATGCGATGTGCAGTGAGGATTCTTAAACAGAACAGGGAAGTCGGTTCACCCTGCCGCCGGCGAACGCTACTGCCCCTTCTGTTAACATGGGCCTGCCGGCCGCGAAACTCTCTTTCTCGTGCCGGGCCAGCGCGAGTTCGATGACGGCGCTCAGGTCCTGCGGCCGAAATGGCTTGGTGAGAAATCCGTGCTCACCCGTTTCCTTGATTTGTTCGATCGTCGTAGAATCGCTATACGCGGTCAGATAGACTACGGGCGTTTGGAACCGCTCCCCGGATGAGCTTCGCCGCCTGGGTTCCGCTCATCGCTCCGGTAAGCACCACATCCATCAAAACCAGATCTGGCAATCGCTGTTCGATGAATTGAATTGCCTGCTCTCCCGTCGAAGCAAAGTTAGGCACCTCATAACCCAGGGCTGTGAGCCGTCCCTGAAATTCAAGGGCGACGGCGGCCTCGTCCTCAACGATAAGGATTTCAGCCGGCCGAACGTCAGCCGGGCTAAGCTGTTGCGGCCCCTATGTCATTTTCGTATTCCTTCAAAGGTCGTGATGATCCTACCGTTCGGCGGCTTTTCTGTGTAGCGGCGGTTCGAACGGTCTAGTATGCGATCCTCTCGATCGTCGAGCGCCACAGACAATGCCATGGCAACGCTCCACCACTACCCGGTTATACACACAACGCCCACTTCGGGACTAAGTCGCGAAAGCCATTCCGGAAGTGTATCGGAGCCCGAGTCGTCGTCGAGTCGCGGATATAATGGCACCGAACCGAATCGGACGGTAGTCCTCCCAAACCATTGGTTCTCGCTCGTCTCAATCGTGACGACTTCCGCGTCGATTCTTGGCTCATGTGGAAGGAGAAATCTGGTATGTTGACTGCGTCGTCGGTAGCTCGGACCATCTTGCTAGGCTCCTTGGTTTGCGCAATGAGATTGGGCGCGCAATTGAGCACGGGCACGATTTCAGGAGAGGTCAAAGATCCGTCAGGAGCCGTTGTTGCGGGCGCCAAAGTGGAACTGGTCGATCAGCAGACCGGGTCCCGGCGATCGAGCGTCGCGGATGGTAGTGGCTTCTTTATCATTCCGGCAGTGCCGGCTGGAATTTATACGTTGACGATGGAGACTTCGGGGTTCAAGACGCTGAAGCAGCGCGATATACGTTTGGAGGTGAATCAGAATCTCACGATTCCGATCTCGCTGGAGGTAGGGCAGGTTAACGAGTCCGTATCGGTCACCGTCGCGGTGGGTCAGGTAGATACGGTTGCCAGCTCCGTGAAGGAAGTTGTGGATGAGACTCGCGTCCGGGAATTGCCTTTGAACGGGCGGAACGTGCTCCAACTTCAACAATTGGTAAACGGCGCGGTTTTCGTGGGTTCAGGCGATCAGGACGCCAACACCCCCGCCTTCCAAGTAAACGGCGGCACGGGCGCAAGCAACAATTACACCCTGGATGGCGGCCAGCATTCGGATTCGTTCTTCAACTCTGCAATCAACTTTCCAAATCCGGATGCGATTCAGGAGTTCAGCATCCAGACAAGCTCCTATAGCGCGGAGTATGGCAGGAATCGCGGGGCAACGGTGAATGCAGTGACGCGATCGGGAAGCAACAGCTTTCATGGAAGCGTGTTCGAGTTTCTTCGAAATGACAGATTGGACGCCCGTAACTTTTTCTCCGCCAAGGCGCCGCCGTTCAAGCGCAACCAATTTGGCGCCACTCTCGGCGGTCCGATTATTCGGAACAAAACCTTCTTCTTTGGCGCGTGGGAGGCGATGCGCGAGCGCGGCGCGCCTAGCACCGCGTCCTTTCAAACGCTGACAGCGCGCATGCGAACCGGAGATTTCTCTGAGCTTTCGAAACCAATTCTCGACCCTTTGACGAACACTCCATTTCCGGGAAACATTATCCCTGCAAACCGGCTCAGTGCTCCCGCGCTGAAGTTCCTGGAGCAGTACACCCCTCTCCCTACTCTGCCCAATGGCTTGTTCAGCGGAAATCAGCGGACTTCGGTGAACCGCAATCAATACGTCGGCCGGGCGGATCATGAATTGTCGCCCAATGATCGAATTTTTGCCCGATACCTGACGAATCGAGACAGTTCGCTGGTGAATCGCGGCAGCTTTACGGACTGGTACCAGGATCAGCATTTCACCCGACATGCGCTGACCGTGAACGAAACTCATACGTTCAGTCCGACGCTCTTGAACTCCTTCAGCTTTACGTTCAATCGTGTGGTGACGGCAATCGATATCATTCCGCATTTCGATTGGACGGCCCTAGGAGCTAATATCCCCGCTACGGTTCCGGACCAAAAGGGTTGGACCGTGGTAGGGCTCCCGGGATACTTCAGCGCACAAAATGGCGTTCCGTGGAGCGTGAAGAGAAACACGTTTCAGTTCGACGATACTGCCACGTGGATTCGCGGAAAGCACACCATGCGAACCGGCGCCCAGATCGGACGTTATCAAACCGAACAGTTCTACGAGTATCTGTCTGCGGGTTCGATGAACTTCTCCGGGCAGTTCAGCGGCGATCCGGCTTCGGACTTCGTATTGGGCCGGGTCAGTTCGCTGCGGCAGGCTTCGCCTGGGCTCAATAGTCTGCGGCAGACGCTGTGGGGGTTCTTCTTCAGCGATGATATTCGCCTAACCTCCCGCCTAACATTGAATACCGGATTGCGGTACGAGCCGTATTTTGGCTTTCGAGAACTGCACGGATATGCGGCCGGATTCCGTCCGGGACGGCAGTCCGTGGTGTGGCCCTCCGCGCCGACGGGTCAACTGTTCCAGGGCGATGAGGGAATACCAGACAGAATTTTCCAACCCGACTGGAATAACTTTGCGCCGAGGGTGGGTTTTGCCTGGGATGTGTTGGGCAATCAGAAGTTGGCTCTACGGGCGGGTTACGGCATCTTCTATGATTCGATCGCGGGGATTCGCTTGAACCGGTTCCCGTTGAATCAGCCCTTCCTGCTGGATGTGAACGTATTCGACCGTCCTTTGGCGGATCCGTTCCTTGGCCAGTCACCTTTCCCTTACACTCCTCCCGCGACTCCGGAAGAGAAAGCCAACTACAAGTTCTTCACGCCTACGGGTATGTCGAGCGCGAACGAAAGCATGGTGACGCCCTATACGCAACAGTGGAACCTGACGCTGGAACAGCAACTGCCTGGGGACATGGTTCTATCTACTGGGTATGTAGCATCCAAATCGTCGCATCTGTTCGGGTCGCGAAATATCAACCCGGCGATCTACGGACCGGGAGCTACTGTTGCGAATACGCAGGCGCGCCGTCTCTATTCGCTATTCGGTCCGATTGAAGACGAACATACCATCGGATACTCCCAATACCACTCGCTGCAGGTCCTGCTGCGCCGGCGGATGTCGAGGACGTTTACGTTGCAGACCGCCTATACGCTTTCCAAGAATACAGGCTATACGGCCAGCCAGGGTGAAGGTTCGCTGGGTACTCGAAACCCGTTTAACGCAACCCTGGATAACGGAATTCTCGGTTTGGATGCGACCCATGTATTCTCGGGGTCAGCGGTGGTTCAGTTACCTCTGCTGACTAACTCCAACACATTTGTTCGTCATGTTCTCGGCGGCTGGCAGACGACGGGAATCGTTCAGATTCAAAGCGGATTTCCTTTCACCGTGCGGAGCGGAGCCGACAATTCCCGAACGGGCCAGAATCTGGATACCGCAGATCTTGTGGGCACACCCTCGCTCACTTCCGGTAACCGGGGTGACAAGGTGCGCCAATGGTTCAACACTTCCGCATTCGCTGCGAATGCGCTGGGTACTTTCGGAACCACGGGCATCAATACGATGCGCGGTCCCGGCCTCTGGAATGTGGATGTCGGGATATTTAAGATTTTCCGATTCATGGAGACAAAGGAACTTCAGTTCCGCTCCGAGTTCTTTAATGTGTTTAACAATGTAAACCTGGGCTTACCCAACTCCACGTTGGTGAGCAGTGCGTTCGGACGAATTACTACCACTACAACACCGCCACGTGTTATCGAACTCGGCCTGAAGATTCGGTTCTGATGCCTCGAGATGCGTGGGGTTGTGTTGCAGTAATGGACGGGGTAAAGCGACAAGGGGTGCTAGTCACATCCAACCGAAAACCTCCGTTAAGGTCGGCGGTTGGACTTTTGCAATAGGATGCAAGAATGGTTCGCACCCATGAATCTGACAGCAGCGCAGGTCCAGATCGCCTCGTTAATCGATGCGCGGGTACGCGAACTCGTTGAGGCCGGCAACGATGACATTACGTTGTTTGCGGAGATGACTGACTACAGTCGGAGTTTAAACGGCTGATGGATACGCGTCAACACACTGGAGGGCAGTGTTGCAAAGATTCTGATGGACCTCGCTGGTAGCCTAAGAGGCACGAATGAAGAGGCAACCATGGCTGTCAAGTGGCGGCAGTTTGAAGCCGAGGTCATTGTTTGCGCCGTGCGTTGGTATCTCCGCTACAGCCTCTTGTACCGCGAAGTCCAGGAACTCCTCGCCGAGCGCGGCATCAACGTCGACCACTCCACGATCTGGCGATGGGTGCAGCGCTACGCACCCGAGTTGGCGTTGCGCCAGCGAGCTCACCTGAAGCCGACCAACAAGAGCTGGCGCGGGGACGAAACCTACGTCAGGGTCAAGGGCGAGTGGTGCTACCTGTCCCGCGCTGTAGACTCGGAAGGTGCGACCGTTGAGTTCTTCTTGTCAGCGTTCCGCGACAAAGAGTCCGCGCAGAGCCTGTTCCGCCGCGCGATTCGCCACGGCGCTCCTCCACCACGCGTCATCAACACCGATCTCGCTCCCATATACCCGAAAGCGATCACGGGTCTGCAGCGCTCGGGCGACCTGCCGCGCCGCCCTCGGGACCGGCCCGTGCAGTACCTCATCGTGGCGCAAGATCACCGGTTTGTGAAGAAGCGCATTGTGGCAAAGTAGGGCTTCCGGGCGTTTGGATCGGCGCGGCGCACGGTAGACGGTTATGAAGCCATTCATCAAATGAGGAAAGGGCAGGTGCGGTGGCTACCAGCCCGTGACATTGTGCGCCACAACCTCTACATCGACCGGCTCTTCGCCCTCGTTCGCTGACACATCTCAACCTCCCCCGGGTACCGCTCGCCCTCTGGCAACGACCTCAGAATCCTTGCAACACAACCAGCTGGCACTCTAAAGGCTCAATGCCGGCGTAACATGCAGCCTCTCCCAGATCAATCTAATGGAGGACTGATGTCAACGGTTCCTTACCAGAGTCTAAGCAAAATTCGTCCCGAGCTAGCTTGCCTTTGTCAGCGATCCTCGATGACTTGAACCCGGCGACACACCGCCGTGGCGTGGTCGAGAATCAGACTCGTGCCGTCTTTGTCTAGCGACGCAGGACATTGCGGCCACATTGCGCGGACGAGCTGAAGCCACCCTTCCAGCTTCTCGCGGAACTTTCGAGGTCTCGCGTACTCAGTGCTGCCTAGTTGGCTCACTAGCCCCAACTCTCCGAATAGTGGAACTCGCTCCCGTCCACGAGCTATGAAGCACCGGTACGAAAGCCAGGTGAACAGATCGAGAGCTGCCGGGCTGGCCGAAAGGACCTTGGCAGCTTCCAAATCCGTGGGAATTGGGTGGCTTAGGATTTCTCTATAGAACTCGTCGCTCAGGATGATCATGTTCTGGCACTCGCTTGGCAGCAATCTCTGCTCCGGATTCCGGGAGTACCAGATCCGGGCCTCTGACATGAAGTTGAATCGCGCGCGATGAATGACCGCGGCCGGAAGCCGTTGCGAGTCCGTTCCGAAGTAGATCGTAGCTCCGAAAATCCGCTGGAATGACTCCATGAGTCTCCGGTACTGCGAGCCTCCCTGCTGCATCCCAAAGGTGTCGAGCATGGCCGCAGCGCTGTCGAACGTGATTCTGGCTGTCTTCTGGCGAATTGCCATTGTGGCCAGGAAGATTGGAACCAAGCGGTCCTGTCCCCAGGGCAAGCCGTAGCTTGGGTGCCCCGTCACCTGGAGAACGAACTGCCCGTTCCGGCGCTCATGCAAAAGACACCCGGGGCGAGGTCGCCGGACCGGGAGACCGCACAGCACGAACGGACGGGCGCAGAAACCGAGATTCTGCCTGTCGGCCTCACGATTCTCGCGCACCATCTGAATGGCTTCGACCTGCCGCAACCTCCGTTTGGAGACCACGAGGTTCGGGTACTGGCGCCGAAGCAGATCGCCAGCGTGAGTGAAGTTGGAATGTTGTGCCTTGTTGGACAAAATGTCGATCCTCGGCGACAAGCGCCGGTTAGCGACACAGCGGATCCGGGCTGTGACAGAACTGTGTCCGAACCCGATCTCATTGACACGTTTAAAGTTGCATTTTGAGCGAAAAGCAGATTCCCTAAACTATTGGAAAGACTGAAAACCAGAAGTAAACGATAGAGGTATTGGAGATCACTCCAATTCCTTGGGCGCAGGGGGTCGCGAGTTCGAATCCCGCCGCCCCGACCATCCCCCTTGCTGATTCTAAGAGAGTTTGATCGTTTCCTGCATCGTCATCCAGCCTTACGGTGTCAAACTGTGTCAAAACCTTCTTAGTTAGGGGGGCCTGTGTCAGAACCCTTCCCGCTCTCGTTGGCGTCCGGTTCAGCTTCAGCAGGGTCTCCCTCTTCATTTTGCCGCTTCATCTGCGAGTATCGGGTTGTGGTCTTCCTCTTCAGCTCACCGTCGTTCCGTCGGTCGCTTCAATGTCGATGATGGCGTGGCAGGAGTGCACAATAATCGCTGCGTATCTGCACGCGCTCTGGACGAACTAGTCCTACGCCTCCGCACGACGCTGGCCGCGGTGCCAGAATGTCCTACGTCAGATTATGGCGGAGCGATTAGTGGATTCGGAGAAGGAACGTGCAGCGGAGAAATGCTCAGCGCAAAAGCGGACTTCGAAATGCCTCTCTCGAACAAGCGCAAGCACCCCTTCACCGAGTTTCGTCTTTCGTACGAGCTGCACGCCGCTACATCGGGCTGATCGCAGGAGATCCGTTGATACACAGGCAGGTTGCTGGCGAAATCACCGGACTTGCGGACTACCTGCAGTCAGAACGAAAGCGAGTTCCGGGCGATGTGCTGTATGAGGTGGAGCGGTTGCATTGCCTGCTGTTCTCCGGCTACGATCCCTACTTTGAGGGTGACGAACCACCGGATCTCTAACTGACAAAGCGGGGTCTGTCTCCTTTGCTGTCTAGTTTCCGATATTAAGACATCGCAGGCACAACGTCCGTTATGCTGATCCGTGGTGCAGTCTAACAGCCGGCTTCTAACCCGCCTTTCAATCCCCTACTTGACTACCGTGTGCCTTGCTTTAGGACAGGGCTTCGAGGAGTGTGGCTCGGAACGTTGACAACAGGTGGAAACCCCACGCCCCTTCTGTTCATCTTGTCCAGACCGTCAGAAGGGAAGATTGACGGCCAGGTCATCAGCGTAGTTCGAAACGTCTCGCACAAGCTGGAAGGGTCTAGCGAAGGAAAGGCCCTCAAATGGGAACTGCCTAGAATAGCCGCCATTTTCGAAGGAGCGATGTCCGGCGATGGCAGCTCGATCGAAGGAACGTGGGCTGAACCGGCAGGGCGTCAACGCTTACGACTTGAACGGTACAGCAGGAATTCATTCTCGCTCCCTCTCGGAGCGGAGATCGATGCCTTCGTGCCCAAATTTCCAACGGCAGTTCGTGCTGACGGACGCTTCCACATCGCTTACGAACTACATGTCACGAACTGGGCCGACTCGGAGGCAAACGTTGAGCGCGTCGAACTTACAATTGGCCACGAAGTCACAAGAATCGAAGGAGAGCCGCTCGCCGGTCTGTTCTCGTCCCGGAGTTCGCGCATTGGCGCTAAAAACAGATCAGCTTTGATCCTGATGTTTTCGACCAGCAACCTGCCGAAAACAATCCAGCACCGACTTGTTGTTAGGCGTGCCGATCAAGCTACCTCAATCTCCGTGGACTGTGCTCGAGTTGTCGTAACTCACGACGTCGTGACCCTGTCACCACCAGTTAAAGGCAAGGACTGGGTGATGAACGAAGGGCCAGATGTTCCCAGCCACCATCGAACCTCCTTGCTGGCTTTGAACGGAACGATCACCAACGCCCAGAGGTTCGCGTTGATATCTACAAGGCGCAAGACGGCAGCGAACAAAAGGCTCGCCGGACGGCGAACACGCATTACTTGTCTTACGGAGTAGAAGTGGTGGCGGTCGCCGATGCGATTGTTGTGTCTGTCCGGACAACATCCCGGATGCGGATCCGCACGGCCTAACCAGTCCTGTGGCGATGAGTCTGGAAACAATCACGGGCAATCAAGTGGTGCTGGATCTGGGTTCGGGTCGGTACACGATGTACGCTCACTTGCAACAGTGATTGCGCGTTCGGGCAGGAGATCGCGTCACCCGTGGGCAGGTTCTTGGCAGGATCGGCAACTCTGGACGTACGGACGCGCCACACTTGCACTTCCACGTTGCTGATGGGCCCACGCTGAATGCAGAAGGAATTCCATTTGTATTCGATGCTTTTGAAAAGTCCGGGAAGAGACACACCAACGAGATGCCGTTGCACGGCTGGCGCATCAGCTTTCCGTAACATTCCATGGGTGCCGTTGCGTTTGCGAGAGGTGTGGGGACGTGGAAACGGCGTTACGTGAGGCTCGACGACGGGCGAGCCGGGCCGCCCGCAACCAGTTTACGTAATCAGACACTACGGGTGCTAAAAATAAACGCTGCTCCGTTACACCGTCTATCTTGAAGAACTGTCCAGGGTGG